>CAJMMH010000080.1 GCA_905214365.1 uncultured bacterium | reverse complement strand
AAACATCAGAACAACAAAAATCAGAACAATCACAACCATCCAGCCGTAATCCAGGCCAAACAGCTTGGGCAGCCATCCGCCCTTAGTATCACGGTTAATCGTTCCAACGGTATTGGAGCCCTTCGGATTTTCCCAGAAAATGATGAAATAATTGACAAACTGCATCGCCACATAATTCATCATCAAGGTAAACAATGTTTCGTTGGTGTTCCAGTGCGCCTTGAAAAACGCCGGGATCATGCCCCATACTGCGCCTGCGGCCGCACTGGTAACAAACATCAGCGGGAACAAGATATATCCTGGAATGGAATTCCCGAAATTAATCATCAATGCCGCAGTCATCGCCGCTCCGGCAAGAACCTGTCCTTCCGCTCCGGTATTCCAGAAACGCATCTTAAATGCCGGTGCCAGACCGATTGCGATCAGCAAAAGGATCATCGTATCACGGATTGTTACCCAGAATCTTCTGGTGGTTCCAATTGCTCCGGATATCAGGCTTTCATATACCTCAATCGGATTCAGACCGGTCAGAAGTACAATAACAACTGCACAGACGATTAATCCAAGCAGCACCGCAATCAGACGGATCCCGATTGCCTTACCCATGGAAATGCTGTCTCTCTTTGAAATATGGAACAGCGATTCCTTCGCTGAAGCTGTATTCTGTTTACTCATCCTTGCTTCCCCCTGTCTTCGTCATCAGCAGGCCGACCTCTTCCTTCGTTGCCTTTCTCGCATCTACAATTCCGCTGATCTGGCCGCCGCAGAGAACCAGAATCCGGTCACAAAGCTCCAGAAGCACATCCAGATCCTCTCCGACACAGATAACCGCTGCTCCCTGCTCCTTCTGCTCATTCAGAAGGCGGTAAATGGTATAGGATGAATTGATATCCAGTCCGCGGACCGGATATGCCACCATCAGCACCTTCGGGCCGGATGCAATCTCACGCCCGACCAGAACCTTCTGTACATTTCCTCCAGACATCCTGCGGACCGGCGCGCTGACACTCGGCGTTACAACCTCAAGATCCTGCATAATTTTTTCTGCCAGCGATCTCGGCTTTTTCCGGTTTGCAAAGAATGAGTGACCGTCGTTATAGCCTCTCAGCATCATGTTGTCCGTCATGTCCATGGACGCGACAAGGCCCATGCCAAGACGATCCTCCGGAACAAAGGAAAGGCGAATACCAAGCTTACGGATCAATCCAGGATCCATGTTGACAAGCTGCCGCTCCTGCCCTTCCGGCGGATAATATGTAATTTGGCCGCTGACAACGCGCTGCAGACCGGCAATCGACTCCAGCAGCTCTTTCTGTCCGCTTCCCGCAACACCGGCAATTCCAAGAATCTCTCCGCTGTTTGCCGTAAAGGAAACGTCATTCAGCGTTTTTATCTGTTCTTCATTGACACAGGTGATATGCTCCATCTTCAGACGCAGCTGCGGATTCCTCGGCATTGGACGGTCGATATTCAGGCTGACCTTCTTGCCGACCATCATTTCCGTCAGCTTGCTCTCTGTCGCATCCTTTGTTTCAATGGTTCCGATGTACTGACCCTTCCGCAGTACCGACACACGATCAGAAAGGGACAGAACCTCATGCAGCTTATGGGTAATAATAATAATGGAATGACCGGCTGCCCGCATATTGCGGAGTACCTCAAACAGTGTTTCCGCCTCCTGTGGAGTCAGAACCGCAGTCGGCTCATCCAGAATCAGAAGATGCACACCGCGGTACAGCAGCTTGACAATCTCAACTGTCTGTTTTTTAGAAACAGACATATCGTAAATTTTCTGATTCGGATCCAGATCAAATCCATACTTCTCAGTCAGCGCATTGATATCGGCAATCACTGCATTCATATCAAGCATCTGCTTTCCCGGAAGTCCCAGGATAATATTCTCAGCAGCAGTCAGTACATCAACCAGCTTAAAATGCTGGTGAATCATTCCGATTCCCAGACGGAACGAATCGCGCGGAGACTGGATCATTACCGGCTTTCCGTTTACAAAAATCTCGCCCTCATCCGGATAATAGATTCCGGAAATCATGTTCATCAGCGTCGTCTTTCCGCTTCCGTTCTCTCCGAGAATCGAAAGGATTTCTCCTTTTTTTACATATAAATTTACCTTATCGTTGGCCACAACAGACCCAAACCGCTTGGTAATATTTTTCAACTCAATTGCGTATTCTTCGCTCACTGCACCCTCCGTTATAACGAAATGTACTCCCGGAATCTCTTATGCACCTGCCTTCGCGGCTGATTTTCCGAGAGCACATAAAGGAAAGCGGAACCAGTCTGAATCCGGCTCCGCTTTTTGAACCTGCGCTTCTCTGCGGCTTGTTCCGCACCAAAAGCGGGCTCTTCCCGTGGTGTTCTTTTGTTTATTCAGCAACCTCAATACCATCAATAATGATATCAAATGCCGGTGCGGAACCGTACTCGGACTCGTGGAAATATCCATCGCTGATGTACTCAACGTCATTCTTTACGTAAGTATCAAGAGTCTCACCGTCAACAGTCCATGTAGAAGTATCGAATACATGAAGCTTTCCGTCGATCAGCTCCTTTTCAATTTCCTTTACCTTATCAGCAGTACCCTCCGGCAGTACCTTTTCATTCAGTTCAGTAATGCAGTCAGCACCCTCTGCATATCCCTGACACCAGTCAGTATCAATTGCATAACCATTTACAACAGAATCAACTGCATAAGTTACATACGGACCCCAATTAATAGAGGCAGAGGTCAGCGCATAATCCGGAGCAGCCTCAAGCATAGAAATGTTGTAGCCAACGCAGTAAACCTTTGCTGCCTGGCATGCAGTCGGAGCGCCAGTGGTATCTGCGTGCTGAGAAATCAGAACACAGCCGTCCGCGATCAAAGCTTCCGCAGTCTCTTTCTCAAGATCGAAGGAACCCCAGCTGTTGTCATACTTTACTTCCATTGTTACGCTCGGACAAACAGACTTTGCACCCAGGTAGAAGGAAGTATAACCGGAAATAACCTCTGCGTACGGATAAGCACCAACATAACCCATCTTTGCCTCATCCTCAGTGATATCTCCGTTTTCAATCATCTCGTTCAGCTTAAGTCCAGCAACAACACCGGATACATAACGGGACTCGTATACGGAAGTGAAATAATTGTGCATGTTGTCCAGTCCGCTGGTAGCCGCCTGATAACCGGTTGCATGGCAGAACTGAACATCCGGGAACTCCTCGGCTGCCTGGAGAATATAACTCTCATAGCCAAAGCTGGTTGCAAAAATGATATTGCATCCGGAATCTGCAAGGTCAACTGCCGCATCATAGCAGCTCTCATCTTCCGGTGTGTTCCACTTAACAACAATCTGATCATCAGACAGGCCAAGAGCTTCCTTCATTTCCAGAGCACCCTTGTAATGAGCTGCGGTATAACCCTCATTCTCATCGCCAATATAGATGAAACCTACCTTGAGGTCGTCAACATCTACCGGATCATAAACAACTTCTCTGGCTTCCTCAGTCTCTTCTACGCTTTCCTCTACAGAAGCCTCCTCAGTTGTGGTTTCCTCTGCAAACGCAGCTGCGCCCATAGAAACTACCATGCATCCGGCAAGTGCCAAGCTGAACAACTTTCTCATCTTTTTTTCTCCTCCGTCATTTTCGCGGTTTCCTCCGCTATTTATGAAAACAGGCTGTCCTGTATTCATCACTGCAGAAATGTAAAAAAACTGCATTTACCATGCAAAATACAGATTCAGTATAGCACAAAACGATTTCTTGTCAATTAGAATTTTCTCATGTTGCTGTTTGAACGACACATGAGTTATTGTTTCCGCTTCGCCCAAACAGGAACGTTCTCACTTCTGGCTGTAGCTGTCAAAGAAATCAATCAGATGATTCAGGCACTTCAGCAGCACTTCCTTTTCGGAATCCTCCAGGTTATCAACCATGCTGTGAATCATTTTCCGGTGGAAATCCCGGTGATGGTTATACGCTTTTTTCCCGCGCGGAGTCAGCGTCACAAAGACCACCCGCTTATCCTCCGTACTGCGTTCCCGGTTAATGTAACCTTTTTTCTCCAGTCCATTCATAGATATATTTACGGTTGCCTGCGTTACTGACATCATTTTTGCTACCGTTGAAACCTTCGCCGGCTGCGCGTTGCCGATAGCCTCAATTACATGCATATCATTATTGGTAATATCCTTAAATTCTTCCGTAATAATGGCTCTGGACTCAATGGTCATAATCTCATTGAACAATCTGACAAGAATTTCATTTGCTGCCATATCGAGTGTGCGGTTGCTCATCGTTTCATCCTCCCTGTGTTTTTACCGCACGGGTATCCCGGCGGCGGATTCTGTCACTGAAACAGGGAGTTTCCCCGTCCTCAGTCCTTTACGTATGCTTTTAATGTTGCTCTGACTGCACCTTTTCCTGCAATCTCCTGAAGGAACATCTCTTCCACACGGTCTGCCAATCCTGCCTGATACAGATCCATGCCGAACAGATTGACATTGCCAAGAATTCCTTTTAGCTGTCCCTGATAAGTCTCCGGCTTTCCGACCGTAATCCCTTCTAACTGTTTCTGAAGCTGCTCTTTCATCGGATCACTGCTCAGTGTCATCGGCTCCAAATTGTCATCCACGGCAAGCAGATAGCGAAGCCAGCCGGCAATCGCAAGCGGAATGTATACCAGACTTCTGACATCAAGCTGATCCGATGCTGCATATGCCCGGATTGTCTCTCCAAAACGCACCGGAATCTTCTGCGACGTGTCGGTTGCGATCCGCTGAGGCGTATCAGGCATAAACGGATTCGGAAGGCGGCGGTTGATCACCTCATGGATAAAGTCCATCGGAGACAGGATTCCCGGATCTGTTACAACCTTCATTCCCTCCGCATAACCAATCTTCTCTACCAGACCTTTCAGCTGCGGATCCTTCATTTCATCCGCGATCAGCGTATAGTCGAGCAGGCAGCCGTATACTGCCAGCGCGGTATGCAGCGGATTCAGGCAGGTTGTTACCTTCATACGCTCAACGCGGTTAACGGTATCTCTGTCGGTAAAGTATACGCCTGCCTTTTCCAATGCCGGGCGGCCTGCCGGGAACCGGTCTTCAATCACAAGATACTGCGGCTCCTCCGCATTAACAAATGGCGCTATGTAAGTATTCTTTGCGGTAACGATTGGTTCCATATCCTCAATTCCAATCGCAGTCAGGCGCTTTGTCACTGCTTCTGCCGGACGAGGTGTAATCTTATCGATCATGCTCCACGGGAAGCTGACTTTAGACTCATCTTCCAGGTACGAGGTAAAACCGGGTTCTGTTTTTCCGTTTGCTTCCCATGCTTTTGCAATGGTGAGAACAGCAGCCTTCAGCTTTTCTCCATTGTGGGAGCAGTTGTCCATACTGACAACCGCAATCGGATACGCACCTGCCAGATAACGCTCATGAAGCAGCGATGCCGTAATGCTCATCGCATGCTTTGCAGCCTGAGGGCCGGACGCAATATCCTGACGGACCACGCTGAGCAGTTCCCCATTCATATCCTTCAGTCCGTATCCCTTTTCCGTTACCGTATAGCTGACCATCTGCAGCTTCGGAGAGCGGAACATTGCCTTCAGCCGGCCAATTTCCTGTTCTTTATTATAATCGGCTTTCACACAATCTGCAATACTTGCAATCACACAGTTTTTCGTTGTTCCATCCGGAAGCAGCGTCGCCATCAGCGTCAGATTATCAAATGGCTTATAGATCCGGTCCGCAATATCGTAATCGAAGGTTTCTGCCGCGATCAGTCCTGTATCGGCATCGCCGCTGTTCAGAAGCTGATTCAGAAGCCCTGCAATATAACCTCGGAAAATATTTCCGGCGCCGAAATGAACCCAGACAGGCTCTTTTCTTGTTTTTTCCGCAACTGCAGCCACATCATAGGACGGAAGCGCGATCCCCGCTGCTTCCCACTGCGCGCGGTTTTCTGTAATATCTTTTAATGAAAGCTTCATCTGCGCTTTGCCTCCTTATCAATTGCTTCCCACAGTCCGCACAGATATGCCGCTCCAAGCGCGCGGTCATACAGTCCGTAACCGGGCATTGCCTTTTCTTCCCAGATCATACGTCCGTGATCCGGGCGGATGATTCCGTCAAAACCGGTATCATACAGCGCTTTTACAATCGCATACATATCAAATGTTCCATCTGAGGACAGATGCGCCGCTTCTTCAAAATCACGCTCTCCGTCATTGAACTGCAGATTGCGGATATGCGCAAAATGAATCCTTCCCTTCAGCGCATAAATCATCTCCGGAAGATTGTTGCTAAGATTGGTTCCATAGGAGCCGGTGCAGAACGTCACGCCGTTGTGCGGGTTGTCCACCATATGAATCATACGCAGGATATGCTCCTTGTTGTTGATGATGCGCGGAAGTCCGAAAACGCTCCAGGACGGATCATCCGGATGGATCGCCATATTGATATCGTAGCGATCACAGACCGGCATAATCGCTTCCAGGAAATATTTCAGGTTTGCAAACAGCTTCTCCTCATCGATATCGCTGTAGAGCTCGAACAGCTCCTTTACCTTTTCCATACGCTCCGGCTCCCAGCCAGGCATCACAGTTCCGTTCATATCGCCGGAAATAGACTCAAACATCTTTGCCGGGTCAATGCTGTCAATTTTATCCTGGTTATAAGCAAGCACAGTAGAACCGTCCTTCCGTACCCGCGCCAGCTCCGTGCGCGTCCAGTCAAATACCGGCATAAAATTGTAGCATACCATATGGATATCCGCCTTGCCGAGATTTTCCAGTGTCTTAATATACGCGTCAATATCGCGATCGCGCTCGGGCGCTCCTGTTTTAATCGCGTCACTGACATTCACGCTTTCAATTCCCGGAAGCGTCAGCCCAGCTGTCTCTACTTCATGCTTCAGTGTCAGAATCTCATCCAACGTCCATACTTCACCCGGCATCTTGCTGTATAAGGTTGAAATGACTCCCTTTACATAAGCTGTCTGCCGAATCTGCTTCAGGGTAACGGTGTCATACTGACTGCCATACCATCTCATTGTCATCTGCATCTGAAATAACCATCCTTCCCCTGAGACTATTTTTCGCCTCAATTTTCATATTGGACAATGTCTGCGTACGCAGGCTTATCCGTTTAAATCTCATTATACTGAATAATGGCAGGAAAAGAAATGGTCTTTTTTTTATATACTGTAATTATTCTCTGTTCGTGTTACTGTTCACGCTAAACAATAACATTTTTATTCACGCTACGCTCAAACAGGAACAGAAACGGAATTTCCAGAACTGCTGCACGTTCTCAAAACCATTTTGGGACAAAGCCGAACAGAACCAGCGATACAGGCTCTCACTCCCGCATCGCTGGTTTCTGTTGTCCGAACTTTTGCTTTTGTATGCTTCTATCCTTTGCCGCTCTGATTATCCTTTATCCCGTGCTGTCTTAATACGCTTTTATCCCTGGTTGTCTTTATCTGCTTTTATCTTTTGCTTTTTGTACACCTTTATCTTCTGTACCTTAATGTTTCCCTGTTATCTTTCGTATTTTCGCAGACTCTGTATGCGTTGTTCTCTGTAACTTAATCTATCTTTATCATTCGTGTAATTCCGCCTGCGCGGTTCTCTTTTGTATGGCTATACTATAGCAAAAAATGTCGCTTCCTGCAAGCAGAATCCTTCGACACAATTCGACATCCCCATGACTCATATGTTTGTGAAAATGCCTGGAACAAAGAATGTGCCCTGGCACATTCTCGCGCCTGCGGCAGCTTATGCGCTGCTGTTCACTCTCAAAACAGGCAGGATCGCTTACGCTTCACTCTCCGGATAAATGTCATACTGCTTTCCTTCGCGCACCATGACCGGAATCACACCAATCGGAGCGGGGACAATGACACACTGTCCGCCTTCATATTTCTTCTTTGTAAACGCGTCTGTCCAGCCGGTTCCTGCCGGAAGATAAATTTCTCTTTGTTCCGCTCCGGCTTCCATAACCGGGGATACCAGCAGATCCGATCCGAACATGTAGGAATCCTCAATCTCCCAGCATACCTTATCCTCCGGGAAATCAAAGAACAGCGGACGCATCACGGGCGCTCCCGTTTCGCTTGCCTGACGCATGCATTCCCGGATATACGGGCGCAGCCGCTCACGGATATACAGATACTTTGTCAGAATCTTATAGTTATCCTCACCGAAGCTCCATACTTCGTTATCCTGTCCGCTCGTCAGCTGGCGCACACCATTGATAAACTCTTCTTCCCTCTCGTACCACGGGGAACGCTCGCCGTGCATCCGGAATACCGGACAGAAAGCGCCCCATTCAAACCAGCGCACCAACAGCTCTTTAAACGCTGGATCGGAAATATCTCCTCCGAGGAAGCCTCCGATATCGGATGTCCACCACGGAATCCCGGCCATTCCTATATTCAATCCTGCCTGCAGCTGTTCACGCATCGAACGGAAGGATGAATAAATATCTCCGGACCAGGTCAGAACGCCGTACTTCTGGCTTCCTGCCCACGCGCAGCGGACCAGACTCATAATATCCGTCTCTCCCTCTGCTTTCAGACCGTCATAAAATCCCTTTGCATAGCCGATCGGGTACACATTGGAGCACTGAAGCGCCGGACCTGCGTAATACCGGTAATTATCAAAATCATACGGACCGTACTCCGGCTCCGCCTCATCCAGCCAGAAGCAGCGGATTCCCTTTTTGTAATAATTCTCCCGGCAGCGGTCCCAGACAAATTTCTGTGCGCCCGGATGTGTCGCGTCATAGAAAATCGTATTCCCCATCCAAGTCATATGATCCGGATTTCCCCGGTCCGCGCTGACCAGATACCCCCGCTCATTCATCTCGCCGAAATTTTCACTCCGCTCATCAATCGTAGGCCATACTGAAACGACCGTTTCGATTCCAAGCTCCTTCAGCTCCTTTACCATTGCTTCCGGATCCGGCCAATCGCGCGGCTCAAATTTGAAATCGCCCTGCATTGTCCAGTGGAAGAAATCAATCACAATCGCATCCATCGGAAGTCCGCGGCGCTTATGCTCTCTTGCCACCGCAAGAAGCTCATCCTGCGTGCGGTAGCGCAATTTGCACTGCCAGTAGCCAAGACCATATTCCGGCATCATCGGCGTACGGCCTGCCGCCTGCGAATACTGCGCTTCAATTTCTGCCGGCGTATCTCCTGCGGTAATGAAATAGTCCAGCTTCTTTGTCCGCTTTGCGTACCATTCCGTCTTGTTGGTTCCGAAAACCGCTGTTCCAATTGCCGGATTATTCCAGAGGAATCCATAGCCGCGGCTCGATACCATAAATGGAACGCTGGCCTGGCTGTTGCGGTGCGCTAACTCCAGCGACGCTCCCTTTTTATCCAGATGTTTCTCCTGGTACTGTCCCATACCAAAGATTTTTTCATCGTCAAATGCTTCAAACCGGGCCGTCAGTTCAAAATCATCACAGCCCTGTACCGGTTTCAATTCCCTTGCATCAATCCGAAGCGGCACACAGTACCGGTTGATCCGGTTGCGGTTGCGCCAGTATTCCTGTGTAAGAAGTTCTCCCTTCTGATTCCAGAAGCTGATCCACCCCTCGCAGGAAACCTTTGCCATGATCTTTCCGTTGACCAACGATGCCTGCACACTAGTCTGATGATACTTTACAAACTCATCTCCCCGATACCATGGGTCCGTTACGTCCACTGTTTCAAAAGAAATCTGAGACTCGGTCTCTTCCACCGGCTCTGTCAGAGCCCAATCCTCCGCAGCCATCACCGGCAGGGCAGTCATGCGCACACGCAGAGAATTTTTCCCCCACGGTTCCACCCATACCTGTGTCTTTCCTTCCGCAATTACCAGCCGTTTTCCATCCTGATATAAATGCATAAATCTGATCC
>CAJMMH010000079.1 GCA_905214365.1 uncultured bacterium | reverse complement strand
GAATCTGCAAAATTCGGTATGATAACATTATATGATGCCGTGAAAAATCCGGCAGAAGGGAGAATCCATCTTGGCTATATCATCCAAAGAACTTGCACAGAAATTAAATCTGTCTCCGGCCGCCGTATCTATGGCTCTGAACAACAAACCGGGAGTCAGTGAAAAAACAAGACAGCTGGTCCTCGCGGCTGCCGAACAGTACGGCTGTACTGTTCCAAGGCGGCAGGAATCTCCCGCCGGAGGAACTATCCAGTTTGTTATTTATAAAAAGCACGGAGAAATTGTCAATGATTCTCCCTTCTTTTCCCAGCTGACAGAAGGAATTAATACCGGCTGCCGCCATGCCGGTTTTGACCTGCAGATCTCCTATTTTTATGAATACAAAGATCGTGAGCTCCAGATGAAAGCGCTGAAGGAATCCGGCTGCCGAGGCATTATTCTCCTCGGTACAGAAATCAGCCGTGAGTTCTTTGAGCCATTCTCCCGGCTCTCTACTCCAATGGTTGTCCTTGACACATACTTTGAAGAGCTTGACTGCGACTCCATTCTGATCAATAATGTACAGGGCGCATTCCGCGCAACCAACTACCTCATTGATAACGGACTGCTCAAAATCGGCTATCTGCGTTCCCTCTACCCGATCGGGAACTTTTCGGAACGCGCCGACGGCTACTATAAGGCGCTTCGCTATCACCGGGTTCCTGCCGAGCATCCTTATGTCCACCGCCTTACTCCGTCTGTCGAGGGCGCTTACAATGACATGAAGCGTCTTATCCTGGACGGCATCGAAATCGCTGACGGTTACTTCTCCGACAACGACCAGATCGCGGCAGGCGCGATGCGCGCATTCAAAGAAGCCGGATTCCGAATTCCGGAGGACATTTCCTTCATCGGCTTCGATGACATGCCAATCTGCGAATGTATGGACCCACCTCTGACCACTATGGCAGTCCCCAAGCACTATCTTGGCGAGCTCGCCGTTGACCGTCTGATCGGCAAGCTCCGGCACCCGGCACCCGCCTGCATCAAAACAGAAATCAGTCCGCGCCTGCTAATCCGCGGCAGCGTAAACGTTCGCGGCAGTTCCCGTTCTGTTTCATAAGCAATGATTTCTGAACGGAACATCCTGACTGCAGAGCAATCTGCATCTGACCGTCAATCTATATGGAGGTGAACTCCTTTTGACTTTATCCAGTTATGTACAATCCTGCATTTACGAAACTGACTGCACTGACATGCCGGAAGCCTTTGAGCGTTTCGGCATCCTGACGCCGGAGGATTCCTCCTGCGTCAAAGGTATCCGCTCCTTTCCCTTCCCGGAAAGCGAGCATTTATTTGCCCTCTTATGGGATGTCCACGATTTCAGCAGATTGTCCTCAACCATTCTGCCCGCACCGCATCCCTTCATTTACCAGGGCAGCTTTCAGCCAGGGACCCGCACTCAGCTCCATTCCCACGAATATCTGGAGCTTTTTTACGTTGTATCCGGCCAGTACCGTCAGAAAATTCTCGGAACCGAATACACCTTTCATCCCGGCGAATTTTGTCTGATTGACAAAAACTGCATGCACCAGGAAATCCTCGACGGAACCGATACCACAGTTATCTTCTTCGGAATCACCGGAGCCATGTTTTCCGAAATCAGCTGCAGCCATTCCTGCACGCCGGAGGGAATTTCCTCCTTCCTGCACATGGCCCTGCTCGAGCAGAAGTCCCTGCAGCAGTTTCTTGCGTTCCATCCAAAAGAACAGGCAGTCTGTTCCGACGTTGAAGAAACCATGCTCTCTCTTCTGCAGGAACTGAAACGGCACGATGCCGCTTCCCCCATCATCTGCTGCGGTCTGCTGACCCGCCTGATCCTCCTGCTTGGAACCTCCTACGACTTCTCGCTTTCCAAACAGCTGCGCCGAAAGATGAATCTGATCCTGCTGAACCAGATCACAGACTTCATGAACCGAAACCTGAACCATATCTCCATTCAGTCCCTGTCCGCGGAATTTCATTTCCACGAAGACTACTTCAACCGTCTGCTGAAAAATCAGACCGGCCTCACCTACACCGAATACCTACAGACCCTCCGTCTGCGCCGTGCCGAACAGCTTCTCACCAGCACTGACCATACCATTGAACAAATCGCGGAAGAAATCGGTTACCACAACAAAGGATACTTCTACCGCATCTTCATCGACCGCTACAACTGCACACCGGCGCAATTCCGGAAGCGGCATGGAAGCACAAACTAACCACAGCCAGCGCAATCACATCTGTCAGAATCCTTCGCCGCGTACAAAGCAGATGTCCACATTCCACTCTACCGCATGCTCATAAACGCGCTCACTTTTCAAGCACCAACTCAAAATTTCCATACGATTCCCCGTCAAATACAATCGCCTGTCCCGGTGCCACCGCGTATTCCCGGATGCGCGCCCCATATACGTCAAGCGCATACAGCTTTACCATGCCCTCTCCGGTCACAGAAAGCGTTCCTTCCAGTGTTTCCATATACAGCTTTCCTTCCTTGGAAATCCGCGTCACATCCGTCTCGGAATATTCCGGTCCATCCGGCATTTTCTCATACACAGCGCCGTCCATACCGGAGCGGCCAACTGCAGAGAGCAGCAAATGTCCTGATTCTTCCAACCGTTTTCCGTCAAGCGCAAGCAGCACTAACGCAATCCGGTCGTTTTTCACCGTAAAGCGGAAACGGTCTGCCGGTCTCCATTCACCGCCCCAAACTTCCGAATCTCCCATCGGTTTTCCCGCAAAAAACGCACAGCTTTCACCTGTAAATGAAAAACATGATTCCTCCGGTGAAAAACGAATCTCGCCTGTATCGGAAATCAACGCATTCTTTTCATCAATCCCCTGATTTTCCTTCAGAATTCCCCATCGTTTCAGTGCCTTGTCCGCATAGCCAGCAAACTGGGTAAAGTCCAGCCCGTCCTGCAGGCTCTCCATCGTTTTGGCTTTCAGGAAGCGATCCCCTAGTGTAACCTCCGGTGCAAGTAAAACCGCATTGGTATCCGGGTGCTGCTCAAACAATCTCTCGCCCACATAAGCATCCCGATATGCGTTGCGATACGGTGTATGCGCATACAAAATTCCATGTTTTGCTCCGGACAGATCGTATGAAGAAGAAAAACCGGCGTCCAGCGCGGCATCCGCATTTCCCTCATACCGTTCTGTATGCTTTAAATAGATACATTGCATTCCCGTTACAAATGGGAGGTAAGAAAATGGCATTCGGTGTGTTTTCGGAAACGCAGTCAGATCATTTCTTGTATAGGTAATATCAATCCGATGCTTCGCCTTTTTTGCCAGCCCCTTCAGAAAAATGGACGCCATCGTTCCGAAGGTAAGAATCAGCGATGGATCGTTAAATGTATCCATGACATCTCTGATTTCGTCTTCTTTATCTCTATTTATATCGTCGGTTGTATGATACGTATAAAGAATCAGTCCGTCCAGATCCTGAAAGCAGGCATATACCGCTGTCGAAATATACGCAGCTGCATGGAACGGATACTCTCCATACTCATTCCACTCGGTCATCACAAACGGCTTTCCTTCGATCTTTGTCGGTATAATTTGTGTCAGGATATTACTTCTCGGCTCCATGGATGGAAAGCTTGCTTTCCGCGGGTCAGTTGATACATATTCTCTCAGATACGCCGCATATGTATAATGCTTCTGATCCGGTCCGGAACACGGATGATTGAAATACGCGTTATTTTCCATTACATCCGCATCCATGGAAGACTCGATATCTGCAGAGCCAACCGACATGTTACTGGTATTAATCGGGACCTTCACTCCAATTCCATGAAGAAAATCGATCATTTCCCGATAATAGCCGCGGTTCACTCCAGCCAGAAACTCGGTAAAGTCTGCATACCGGGCCGGGCATTGGATCCCTTTCCATTCCTGCATCGGCTCGCAGAATTCCTGTGTCAGGACACCCACATGCGGAATCCTTACAGAACCGGCTTCCGGATCTTCATCGGCCTCCAGTCCACATTGATTTTCAAATGTCCATGCCGCTTTCAGCTGTTTTCTGGTTCCATATTTTGCAAGCAGGAACTGATTGAACCGCCGCTTGATCTCCTCCAGATACGGATACCTCGGATTTCCCGGCTGTATTTCTCCAAATGTAAAAAATGCCGAGTCTTCATTTGCAATCTGCACCGTCATAATTGCCGGATCATCCCTGTAAGCAAGACCGGTATACGGATTTACATGCTCCAACAGCTGTCTTGCGTACTCCTTCTGCAGTTCAATCAGCCTGCGGTTTTCGTGACTTACAAACTTAAACCAGACCGGGCCTCCCGGATAATCCAGACCATCTCCCTCCTGAAATGCCCGCGCAACCAGAAGATCCATATGAAGATAAATACCGCGTTTTTTCAGCTGATAAAACCAGTAATCCAGCCGTTCCAGTCCTGCCGGATTCAGTGTCCGCGAATTTCCCTTTTCGTAATCAATAATCGAATATCCGGGACGGCAGCTCCAGCCGTCCTCATGTGTCACCGCATCAATTGCATGCAGCCGGATCACATTCACTCCCATCGATGCCAGACGCGCGCTCAGAATTTCCGCGGTTTCATGATCCGGCATACTTGCCCGCGTCGGCATATTAAATCCGATAAATTTTGCGCGCGTCCCATCCTCAAAATAAAAGTGGCCATTCCGTGCCTGAATAAATCCATGCTTTCCCGCAGGCGCGTCCAACAAACAGGAAAAATCCATCGCGCCCTGATTTTCCTGCTTTTTTCCAATCCGAACTGACTGAATCATTTTCCTTCCTCCACATCCCATTTCTTTGTAAACGGCACTTCCTTTGTATATGCAGGCCAGTTTTCCTGATCCGGTTTTCCTGTTTTGAAAAATTCTGCCCACGCGTCCATCATCCGTTCGGAAAGCGCCTCATCCCTCTGGTTAAATGGCCGCCATGAATGCTTCAGTGTGCCAAACACATACCACAGATCCGCCGCGTGAAACGCTCCCGCGTCATCACCTGGCATATCCCGGTCAAACAAATATAAATACCCCTTCTTTCCCTGACTCTGCAATACCCTGCAGAACAGCGCCATTGACTGATAAAACGGCCCATCCTCCGGCTTTCCGTCTCCCATCCTTCCATCCCCGCTGCAGCAGCCGAGCAGATACGGGATATCCGGAATCGCTCCGTTCAGAATTGCGTCCTCACAGCTTTCTTTCATATAATCCCCGTCAATGACAGCCCCGTATCCGGCCCCGTACCGTTCCAGAAATTCCAGATATTCATCTGACAGCCCATACAGCTGCTTCGCCGGCATCCGCTCCATTTCATCAAACGTCAATCCCTTCGCGTCCAGATAGTCCTGCGATGCCAGAACCGCCGTCTTCATACTCACCTGCGGCCGCGACGCAATGCAAAAAACAAATCCGCTCTGAAAAATAGCTCCGCTGATTTTCCCCTGAACATACGGCGAGCAGACCATCTGCTCAACACCCATACCGCCCGCTGACTGCCCGAAAATCGAAACGTGATCCGGATCGCCGCCCAGATCATCGATGAGATACCGTACAAAATCCAATGCCGCAATATGATCCATCAGCTGATAATTGCCGCAGGTTCCGTCCCTCTCCACCAGTTTCTCGTGATAAAATGAACCGAAAATATTCAGGCGTTCATTGACCCGGACCAGAATCACGCCGCGCTTCGCGTATGGCTCGCCGTCAAACTCTGCCTCCGTTCCCCAGCCATTTACAAAACCGCCGCCATGATACCAGATCGCTGCCGGATAGCCTGTTTCCGAAGGCTTGGAGACCACCGTCTCCTTTGGAATCGTAATTGTCAGAAACAGACAGTCCTCCGACTCCGGAACCTCAAATGACGGATCCGTATAAAATTCCTTTCCGTAAAATTCATCCGCTGTCCAGTGATGCTGAAAACACCGCTTCCCATATCCGGACGCGTCATAAATACCGTCCCAGTGCGTCACCATCTGCGGCGCTGTCCATCGCTTTGCCGTCGCGTAACGCACACCTCTCAGTTCATAACAGGTATCAAATTCCAGACCTTCCATTACTCCCGCTTTTGTTTTAAACTGCTTTTTTCCAATCAACTGCATGTTTCTTTCCTCCTATACCAAAACGAACAGCCGCTTCAATCCCGGCGCCGCTCCCGGATACCATATTCCGGAAACCCGCGCCGCAGCATCGAAGCGGCTGTTCTTCTTTTCCTGCTTTTCGGTTTTCTTATTTCCTTATACAGGTTTCTATTTTCTGGCTATGCCATTTTTATCCCTTTACCGCACCGATTGTCAGACCTTTTACAAAGTATTTCTGGATAAACGGATACAGCAGAATAATCGGTCCTGTCGCAATCACAGTCATTGCCATCTGCATACTGCTTAACGGAATCGACTCCATCGCCATTCCCGATTTCTCCGCTACCATACGCATCGCGGATGCGCTTCCAAGCATTCGCTGTAAATAATACTGCAGCGTAAACAGCTTATCATTTGAAATAAACAGCATACAGTTATACCAGTCGTTCCAATACGCAATCGCCGAAAACAGCGACAGCGTTGCCAACAGCGGCTTACTCAGCGGAAGAATCAGGCTGAAGAAAATCCGGAAATCCGTTGCTCCATCAATTGTTCCGGACTCAGTAATTGATGCCGGAATCCCCTTCATAAATGTTTTCGCGATAATCATGTTCCAAACAGAAAACAGCATCGGAAGAATCAGTGCCAGAATGTTGTTTTTCAGTCCCAGATACCGCGTAATCAGCAAATACCACGGAACCAGTCCGCCATTGAACAGTGTTGTAAAAAAGAAATAAAAGGAAATCTTTTCTCTCCATGGAAAATCCTGTCTGGAAAGAACATAGCCTGTCATTGTTGATAGAAAAACCGACAGAAACGTTCCGACAACAGTGATAAAAATCGTTACTCCATATGCCCGAAAAATCGTTTCCGGATTTTTCAGACACAATTGATATGCTGCTGTCGACAGACTTTTTAACTGCGGAAGAATCGGATATCCATTCCGAATCAGATACGTTTCGTCAGTAAATGATGCTACAATAATCAGATAAAACGGAATCAGACACAGCAGCGCAAAAAATCCAACAAGAACAATCGCTACAATATTTACGCTGATCACATCTTTTCCATGCTTTTTATGCCGGTGCGCCCCGGTGCTTATTACCTTTCCACCCATACATTTCTCCCTCCTGCATGCCGCTTAATACAGCGCGTAATCCGGCTGAATATGCTTTACAATACCATTGCATGCCATAATCGTAATAAAGCATAGAACAGACTGGAACAAACCGGCTGCCGCTGAGGTTCCATAATCACTGCTGTCAATCAGCAGGCGGAATACATACGTATCAATTACGTCTGTCGTCGGCTGAAGAATTGAGCTTGTCTTAACTGTCTGGTAAAACAATCCGAAATCGCCGCGGAAAATGTTTCCGATTGCCATCAGAACCATGATTACCGCAGTCGGTGTCAGAGACGGAATCGTCAGATAGCGAATCTTCTTCCATGCATTCGCCCCGTCAATCGAAGCTGCCTCAAACATTTCCTGATCCAGCCCGGTAATCGCTGCCAGATAAACGATGGAACCGTATCCGGTCTGCTTCCACAGCTTTAAAAATACCAGAATAAACGGCCATGCGCCCGGCGTATTGTAAAGATCAAACGGAACCATACCAATCATCTTCAATACCGCATTCACAATACCTTTTTCATAGTTAAAGATATTGTACATAATCGCACCGGCTACAACCCAGCTGATAAAATACGGCAGAAACATAAAAGACTGTACCGTTTTCTTAAACTTTGAGAAAAGGACCTCATTCAAAAGAATTGCGCTTCCCATCTCAAAAATCAGGCCAAGGAATATAAACGCCAGATTATAAAGGAACGTATTTCTCGTCGCCATCCACATTTTATTGGTCAGAAACAGCGTCTTGAAATTCTTCAGCCCATTCCAGGGTGAGAAAAATACGCCGCCGGCCACTTGATATTTTTTAAATGCCAATATAATTCCCGTCATCGGGAGATAGGAAAAAATCAGAACAAACAGCATCGCCGGAAGAAGCATCACAAGCAGACGCCATTTTTTCTTTATCACCCGCATAAAAGGCATTTTTGCATTTTTCGGAACTTTCTGTTTCACGGGGACCTCCTTCTCTGCTGCAGTCTCTCACCGCGGCCCTGTCCGGCCATCTTTGCGGACCGGCATTTTTATTCCGCAGAATCTTCTTATTAGAGAAGAAAGGGTAACGGTCCCCGTTACCCTTCCGCCCTGTATGATTCTGCAATTACGCAGTTATCATTTTCTGCTGCCGGATCTTTGCGCTCCTGCTGCAGCTGTATACTGTTTACTGTGCGTTATACCACTCGGTATACTGTGCTCTGAATGCGTCTTCGTACTCCTGAAGTCCTGCCGCATTCAGCTGATCCATCATCTTATCAATTTCCGCGTCAACGTCATCAATCATACCAAGCTGCAGATTCGGGATAAACTCCTTCAGAATGTTCTTGATATTGGTCGCGTAATCAGAAACTTCCGTATTATCAAATGCAAAGGTTCTTACCGGGTTTACAATGCCTGCGGCCTCGATCTGTGCTTCGATTGCCTGCTGTCTCGGATCCATGCTTGACTCTACCAGCTTATAATTCTTGATTGCCCAGGATGCAGCCATTGTCCAGATCGCGAAATCCTTGGATTTTTCCAGCTCATTGTAATGATTTTCATCGACCATTTCATAATGAGTGCCCTCGATACCAAGCGTAATCAAACGATTTACTGTCGTATCCATCTTCATAATATCCAGAATCATTGCCGCGCGCTCCTTATTGGAAGAAAGAGCTCCCAGCGCCATTCCGCCTGTTCCATATGCTGCGGTTGTCGGCGCGCCCTCAGATAAATCATAAACCGCGCACTCAACACCATCCGTTTCCTCTGCCTGCTTGATGTATGTAAATACAGAAGAGTTCCATGCGGTCGATGCACCCTGCAGCGCGCCAAAGGACTCGTCATCCGTTGTCGTATTTGTAAGCGCTCCGCGGCTCCAGCATCCGGCATCCGCAAGCTTCTTCATCTCTGTGCAGAAGTTACGGAAGGTTTCTCCGGTGTAAACAAATTCAATATCTTCCGGCTTCGGCGTGTTGGTTCCGTCAAATACATAATCAAACTGAAGGAAATCATCCTCAATCACAGACCAGTAGTTGTACTTAAGGCGATATACATCCCACAGCTCCTTATTATCTCCGGATGCGGCGTATGCGTAAATTCCGCTTTCTGGAGTTTCTTTCTCGGCAATTGTCGTCAGATAATTCGTATATTCATCCCAGGTCTTCATTTCACCAATATCATACTTATCGGCCAGATCCTTACGAATTGCAACAAACTTAGAGGAAGCCTCTGTCATATTCTGCGGCAGGCAATACAGCTTTCCGCCAACCAGAACCTCAGAATAACTGTCCTTCGCCTGATACTTCTCGGTAAGAGGCATATAATCATGAATAAAATCATCCGTCAGCTCAACAAATGATCCTTTCTGCGACTCAGAGCCGAGGAAGCACCAGCTTGCCGTATAAATAATATCCGCGTCATCGCCCTGAAGTTCCAGCGGGTACAGCGTCGTGTAATCAGACCAGCTCAAAAACGTTGCAGAAAGCGTTGTATTGAACGGTTCCAGATACTCATTAATTGCCGCATTTACATCTTCCCAATCATTTGGCTTGTCTCCAACCATAATCATGTTTATATTTACATTTTTCGACAAGTCAACATTCGGGTACATCTCCGGCGTTGCCGCAACCGGATTTTCCGGTCCCAGAGTTTCCGGAAGATCTGCCAACGGATCCTCACTTCCATATGCTGCTGCCGGCAATACCATCATCGCCGCCATCGTTAGACTAACCAGTTTTTTTGCTTTCATATCGTGTCCTCCT
>CAJMMH010000078.1 GCA_905214365.1 uncultured bacterium | reverse complement strand
GAACAGTAACAAAGGCAGTCATGAAAAAATGCTTGCAATTTTTTGAAAACTATGTTAATATATCTTTGTTATACAAGTGGGCCGGCGTGTCGGAATGGCAGACGAGGCAGACTCAAAATCTGTTGGCGGCAACGTCGTGCGGGTTCGAGTCCCGCTGCCGGCAGTCCTTGGCAGGGGCGAGAAGCTTTTGTTTTCTTTTGGGGAGAACAAGGGCTTCTTTTCTTTTATCCCGCGGGAAAATTAATAAGTCTGTGAGAGAAGACTCTTCGGGTAAAACTGCGCTGCGGCAGAACTCCGTTACTGTTTGAGCGTAGCGTGAACAATAACAAAGCAAATACGGACTGTATTTTTCAGGCCGGTCGGCGGCTTGCCATTGAACATGGAATGTGGTATAATGTCCGCGAATCCAGAGAAACCGGTGTTTGCCGGATCAGTGATTTGGCAGGAAACAATCAGCAGGGCGGAACGCTGCATCCGCTTTGCAGCGGTTTCAGTACCGCGGTACCGCAGGTTTGGCGGGCAGCTGCGGATTCGGCTGGATCAGGAAGAGAGAACATATGAGACAGATTCTGCGCAGAGCAGGCAGGTTGCTTACCGCTTTTCTGGCTTTGGCTGTATTAGCTGTTGCCGTGGTCAACGGGTATGTGTGGATCCGGACAAGAAAACGAATTCTGATGTCTGCAGAGGACACAGAGCAGCCGTACGACTATATTCTTGTACTTGGATGTGCGGTGCATGGGGACGGAACGCCGAGCCCGATGCTAAAAGATCGGGTAGAGAAAGGAATTGAGCTGTACCAGGCAGGGATGTCTGAGCGCCTTTTGATGAGCGGAGATCATGCAAATGACAATTACAATGAGGTCCAGGTCATGAAAAATATAGCAGTGGAGGCCGGAGTTCCGGAGGAAGCGGTTGTATTGGATCATGCCGGGTTTTCCACGTATGAGAGCGTAGCCCGCGCAAAGAACGTTTTCGGTGCAAAGCGGATTCTGATTGTAACGCAGGAATATCATCTGTACCGGGCGCTGTACATTGCACAGGAGATCGGGCTTGACGCAGACGGCGTATGCGCGGACGGGCAGGATTATGCCGGTCAGTGGATGCGCAATTTGAGAGAAGCGGCAGCCAGAGTAAAGGATTTCTTGGTCCTTTTTTCAGAAAAGTAAATGTTACAGTTCATGGCAGGAATTTTCCGAATGGAACATTCCGTTCCTGTTTGAGCGGGACAGGAACAGAGAAACGACAAAACAGACAAAAAGAGGAGCGTATATGAATTTTATATTTATCTCGCCGCATTTTCCGGCTAATTACTGGCATTTCTGCAGACAGCTGAAAAATAATGGCGTGAATGTACTTGGAATTGGTGACAGTGCGTATGACTCCCTTACTTATGATCTGAGAGATACGCTGACAGAGTATTATCGGGTTGACAGCATGGAAGACTATGATCAGATGGTCCGCGCCGTTGCCTATTTTACGTTTAAATATGGAAAGATCGACTGGCTGGAGAGCAACAATGAATACTGGCTGGAGCAGGATGCCAGACTGCGTACTGATTTTCATATCACGACAGGATGTGACAGCAGACAGATCCATTTCTGGCAGTCCAAGTCGCAGATGAAGGAGTGCTATCGGAAAGCAGGGATTCCTGCCGTCGAGTGCCATTCGGTTACGGACAGGGACGGATGCCTGGAGTTTATGGCGAAGTACAGCTATCCGTTTATTGTAAAGCCGGACAGCGGCGTTGGAGCGAGCCATACCTGGAAGCTGAGAAATCAGGATGAGTTTGATTATTTTTACGCGACAAGACCGACAGGAAATTTTATTCTGGAGCCGTATGTAGACGGAACAATCTGCTCTTATGACGCGATCATCAACAGCAAGGGTGAGCCGCTGTTCGAGAGCGGAAATGTAACGCCTGTTTCTATCATGGAATGTGTCAATGATCAGATCAATCCTTACTATTATATTCAGAAGGAGCTTCCGGCGGATATGATCGACGCGGGGCGCCGCTGTGTCAATGCGTTTGAGATCCGCAGCCGGTTTATTCATCTGGAGTTTTTCCGCCTCAACCGGGATATGCGCGGACTTGGAAAAAAAGGCGAGCTGGTTGGTCTGGAAGTCAACCTGCGTCCAAGCGGCGGCTTTACGCCGGATATGCTGAATTATGCGAATAGCACGGATGTGTACAAAATCTGGGCGGATATGGTTGCGTTTGACCAGCGTTTGGTTGAAAAGCGGCCGGAACGTTATTATTGCATCTACATCGGAAGAAGGGACGGACGCGGCTACCGGAACAGTCACCAGGATGTCCTTTCAAAGTTTCGGGCGCAGATTATGATGAGCGACCGTATGCCGGATGTACTTGCAGGAGCAATGGGAAACCAGATGTACATCGCAAAGTTTGAGGAAAAAGAGCAGATGGACGCGTTTATTGACTTTGTACTTGCCGGAGCCTGAACGTAACTGCATGAGCGTCCGGACTGGAATGATCCGGGAGAAATCAGACAGGATGGTGATACGATGGACTGCAAAACAGCGAATCAGCTGATTCATCCATATCTTCAGCATGAACTGAACCTGGAGCAGACGGATGAGTTTCTGAAGCATATCAGAGAATGCGCGGACTGCCGGGAAGAACTGGAAATTTATTTTACGGTTCAGGCCGGTATCAGTAACCTGAATCAGGAGGAAGAAGCGCAGACCTATGATCTGAAGGGATTATTTGAGGAAGAGCTGAAGGAAACGCAGGCGTGCATTCTCAGAAAGCGTGTCTGGGGAGGAATCCGTGATCTGTTTCTGGTTGCCGCAATTGCGGCTCTTACGCTTGCGTCGCTATTGAAGCTGAAGCTGTGGCTGTAGCAGTGCCGCCCCTTGGACAGGATGCGGTCGGACGGCATCCTGCGGCCTGTGTGCCGAAACAAGAATCCCGGACGCGCCGGGAAGAAGAAAGGAAAGAGAGATGAAGGATTTTCTGCTGCTGATCGACGGTTCCAGCCTGCTGACAACGCAATTTTTCGGCAACCTGCCGCGAGAAATTCTGTTTGCGAAGACACAGGAGGAAAAAGAGCGATATTATTATAAAATTATGATGACGTCGCGCGGCGTGTATACGAACGCTATTTTTGGTTTTATGCGCACGCTGCTGAAGATTCTGAAGGAGCAGAAGCCGGCATATCTGGCGATTGCCTGGGATCTGTCAAGAGATACGTTCCGCCGGGAGCTGTATCCGGAGTACAAGGGAAACCGGACGGAAACCATGCAGCCGCTGAAGGATCAGTTCGCGCTCTGCCAGGAAATCCTGAAGGAGATTGGTGTTGTCCAGCTGATGGACGAGCGGTATGAGGCAGATGATTTCTGCGGTACACTGGCGGCAAGATTTGAGCATGATGTTCCGGTGCGGATCCTGACCAAGGACAACGATTACCTCCAGCTGGTAACGGAAGAAACGAATCTCTGGATGATGCACAGTACGGCAGAAAAGACAGATGAGCTGTTTAAAAAGTACCGGATCGACCGGGCAAAGGAGGATCTTCCAGACCGTGTGTTCTGTTTTACGCCGGAGCTGGTTGAGGAAGAGTTTAGGGTAAAGCCGTGTCATATTAATTCACTGAAGGGGCTGATGGGTGATCCTTCCGACAATATCCGCGGCGTTCCAGGCGTGGGAAAGGAAACGGCGGTCCGTCTGATTCAGGAGTACGGGACGGTGGAAAATCTGTACCATGCGGTAGAAAATCTGGACAAGGCAGGGGAAAAGGCGTTAAAAGAGTACTGGAAGGAAAAGCTGGGACTGAAGCGTTCGCCGCTTGCGTATCTGCTGAAAGAAAGCGATACGGAACTGGTCGGAAAAAAGGCCGGAATCCTGAGCGAGAAGCTGGCAACGATCTGCAGAGAGGCTCCGACTGACGTGACGCTGGACGAGCTGAAAACGGCGGTAAAGGCAGACGCGGTACGAAGCGTATTTGACCGGCTGGAGTTCCATTCGCTCAAGGTGGATTTTGATGAGGAAGAAACTCATAAGGATCCGTGGACGGAAGAGCAGCTGACTGAAACAAGCGATCTTGAAGAGGCGGCATCTGTAATTGCCATGGTCAAAAAGAAAAAGCAGATCGGATTGTTTTTGCCGAAGCAGCAGGATGAGCTGCTTGGCATGGCGGTATTTGACGGGATTTCCTGTATGTTTCTCAGACCGGAGCTTTTTCTGACGCAGGATCAGCTGATTTCCTGGGCAAAGGAGCTGTTTGAGACTGTGCCGAAGGTTTATGTGCCGGAGATTAAACCGGTCTGGCATCTGTTAAACTGCGAGGCGTATCCGTCGGCAAGGGATGTCGGTATTGCCGCGTATCTTCTGGACCCGCTGAAAGGCGCTTATCCGATCGAAGAGCTTGCGCAGACACAGCTGGACTGGAAGCTGCAAAGCTACGCGGACCGGTTCGGCAAGCAGAAGCCGGCACAGGTAAGCGCGAAGCATGAGTTTGCTGTCTGGGCGGCATCTGCTGCCGCGGCTGCCGGTCTGGCGGGGCCAAAGCTAGAGGAAAGCCTGGCGGACGAAAGCATGAGCGCGCTGTATCTGGATATTGAGATGCCGGTCGCTTATGAGCTGTACCGCATGGAAAAAGCTGGAATCCGTGTTCGCAGAGAGGAGCTGGCGGCTTACGGCGAGGCGCTGACCGGCGGGATTGCATCGCTGGAGGCGCAGATCTGGGAGCTTGCGGGGACAGAATTTAACATTCTTTCTCCGAAACAGCTGGGTGAAATTCTGTTTGAACGTCTGCAGCTTCCGGGAGGAAAGAAAACGAAGTCGGGGTATTCGACAGCGGCGGATGTGCTGGAAAAGCTTGCGGCGGATCATCCGATTGCGGATAAGGTGCTTCAGTACCGGCAGCTGACCAAGTTAAAGTCAACCTATGCGGATGGATTAAAGTCCTGCATTGCGGCGGACGGCCGGATTCACGGAACCTTCAACCAGACAATCACGGCAACCGGGCGCATTAGCAGCACCGAGCCGAACCTGCAGAATATTCCGGTTCGTGTCGAGCTTGGCCGCGCGATCCGCAAGGTATTTGTCCCGGCGGACGGCTGCATTTTTCTGGACGCCGACTATTCGCAGATCGAACTGCGTATCCTTGCGCATATGTCGGAGGACAAGGGGCTGATCCAGGCGTACCGGGAGGCAAGAGATATTCACGCAATTACTGCGTCGCAGGTATTCCATGTGCCGTTGGACCAGGTAACGCCGCTGCAGAGACGCAACGCCAAGGCAGTCAACTTTGGTATTGTATACGGAATCAGCGCGTTCGGCCTGAGTGAGGATCTGAGTATTACCCGCTCGGAAGCGCTGGAGTACATTGAGCGGTATTTTGAAACGTATCCGGGCGTAAAGGCATTTCTGGATCGTATGGTGCAGGAGGGACGGGATCAGGAGTATGTAACGACGATGTACGGCCGCCGCAGACCGATTCCGGAGCTGAAATCAGCAAATTATATGCAGCGGCAGTTCGGAGAGCGGGTTGCGATGAACTCACCGATCCAGGGAACAGCAGCCGATATTATGAAAATTGCGATGATCCGTGTGGATCGCAGGCTGAAAAAAGAGGGCTGCAAAGCGTCGATTGTCCTTCAGGTACACGATGAGCTGCTGTTAGAGACGCCAGTTGAGGAGAAGGATAAGGTTGCTGCCATTCTGACGGAGGAAATGCGGCAGGCGGCATCGCTTTCCGTTCCGTTGGAGGTTTCACTGTCAGAGGGGGCAAGCTGGTATGAGACGAAATAGAGAAAAGGAACAGCTGTATCCGAGATTGTATATTCTTGGGATAACAGGGGGTGTCGGCGCGGGAAAGTCAACGGTTTTGTCTGTGCTGAAGGAAGAGTACCATGCGTATATCATTCAGGCAGACGAGGTCGGACACCGTATGCGTATGCCGGGATGTCCCTGCTGGAAACGCATGCTAGAAGAGTTCGGAGAGGGAATTCTCAATCCGGATCAGACGATTAATGCGGAGGCAGTGTCAAAGCTGGTCTTTGATGATCCGGATCGGCTGTCCCGGCTGAATGCGGCGCTGCATCCGCTAATCCGGGAGGAAATCTGCCGGGAACTCGAAGCGTATGCGGAATCGCTTCCGGAAACCAGGACAGGAATGGCGGTTCTGGAAGCGGCGCTTCTGAAGGAGGGCGGGCTGTCTGTTTTCTGCGATGAGATCTGGTACATCCGTGCGCCGAAGGAGATCCGTATCGCCCGGCTGATGGAAAGCCGCGGCTACAGCCGGGAGCGCTGCGAGAATATTATGAGCAGACAGGCGGGCGAGCAGGAGTTTCTGCGGGAGGCGGACACCGTAATTGAAAACGGAGGGACGCCGGAGCAGACAAAAAAGCAGATCCGGCAGGTGTTAGAGCGTGTTTGAAAAATCATTTCCGCAATCTGCACGCCCCCAATTTGCGGTATAGATAAGGAAAAAATACATGAGATTTGTCAGTTTGGCCAGCGGGAGCAGTGGAAACAGCTCCTACATAGGAACCGATCATACACATATTCTGATTGATGCGGGAATTTCCTGCAAGCGGATCGATGACAGCCTTAATTCGCTTGGCATCAAGTCAGACGAGCTGAACGGAATATTTATCACGCATGAGCACAGCGACCACATCCAGGGACTTCGGATCATGAGCAAAAAACATCATGTGCCGATTTACGGAACCGCGGAGACGCTTGAAGCCATTCACCGGATGGACAAGAAGCAGGAAATCGATCCGCAGCTGTTTTGCCCGGTCAATCCGGATGAGCCGGTTACGGTCGGTGAGATTACGGTCAATCCGTTTTCCAACAGCCATGATGCAGTCAATCCAGTCGGCTACCGGGTGGACGCGTCCGGATATTCCGTTGCGGTTGTAACTGATCTCGGCGTTTACAGTCAGTACACGCTCAATCATCTGCGGAAGTTAGACGCGATGCTGATTGAATCCAATTATGATGTGCGGATGCTTGAAGCAGGTCCGTATCCGTTTCCGTTAAAGCGGCGGATTCTTGGAAACCGGGGGCATCTTTCCAATGAAAATGCGGGACATCTGCTGAATGAAATTCTGCATGATGAGGTGCAGCATATTTATCTGGGGCACATCAGCAAGGAAAACAATTTTGAAGAGCTGGCGTATGAAACGGTCTGCGGCGAGATTGAGACCGGAGAGACGCCGTACCACGCAAAGGATTTCCCGATCACAGTGGCAAAGCGCGACAGCATGTCCGACGTGATCTTTTTAGGGGAATAAAATCGCCGGAACAAAAAGCATCCGCGGGAAAATTCCGCAGGGCAGAGCTTTTGGCTGCAGAGACAACAGGACAGTACGAATAAATCCGGCAGGAAAAACGAGGAGGAGCAGAAGCATGACGAAGGCTATTATTACGGTAGTAGGAAAGGACACAGTCGGCATTATCGCAAAGGTCTGCACATATCTGGCAGAAAGCCAGATCAACATTCTGGATATCAGCCAGACCATTGTAGACGGATATTTCAACATGATGATGATTGTTGATATCAGCAATCTGAACAAATCGTTTGTGGAGTGCGTCGGCGAGCTGGATGAGCTTGGAAAGGAAGTAGGCGTCAGCATTCACTGCCAGAAGGAAGAGATCTTTACCAAAATGCATCGGATCTGAACCGGGAGGAGAAAACGGCTATGATAAATATCTTTGAGGTAAACGAAACCAATCATATGATTGAGCAGGAAAAGCTGGACGTCCGTACCATTACCATGGGAATCAGTCTCCTTTCCTGCTGTGACAGCGATGTAGACCGTGTCTGCGAAAAGGTCTACAACCGGATTACAACGTTAGCAAAGAACCTGGTTCCGGTCGGACAGGAAATCGAAAAGGAATATGGGATTCCGATTGTCAATAAGCGCATAAGCGTAACCCCGATTTCCCTGATCGGCGGCGCTGCCTGCCATACGTCGGAGGATTTTATCAAGATCGCGAAGACGCTTGACGCAGCAGCAAAGGAGGTCGGAGTCAACTTCATCGGCGGCTATACCGCGCTTGTCAGCAAAGGTATGACAGCGGCAGAAGAGCTGCTGATCCGTTCCATCCCGAAGGCGCTTGCCGTAACGGACCGTGTGTGCAGCTCCGTCAACGTTGGCTCGACCAAGACAGGCATCAACATGGATGCGGTACGGCTGATGGGAGAGGTGGTAAAGCAGACCGCCGAAGAGACAAAGGATCAGGATTCTCTTGGCTGCGCGAAGCTTGTCATCTTCTGCAACGCGCCGGATGATAATCCGTTCATGGCGGGCGCGTTCCACGGCGTAACAGAGGCGGACGCAGTCATTCATGTCGGCGTCAGCGGCCCTGGCGTTGTAAAGAACGCCATCGAGCGCGTGCGCGGCGAGAACTTTGAGGTACTGTGCGAAACCATCAAAAAGACCGCGTTCAAGATTACAAGAGTCGGCCAGCTGGTTGCGCAGGAAGCAAGCCGCAGGCTCGGCGTTCCGTTCGGCATCATTGATTTGTCCTTAGCGCCGACTCCGGCAGTCGGAGACAGTGTCGCAGAAATCCTGGAAGAGATTGGCCTGGAAGAGGTCGGGGGCCCCGGCACGACGGCGGCGCTTGCCATGCTGAATGATCAGGTCAAGAAGGGCGGCATCATGGCATCCTCTTATGTCGGCGGATTAAGCGGCGCGTTTATTCCGGTCAGTGAAGACAACGGCATGATCCTGGCTGCGGCGGACGGTCATCTCTGCCTCGAAAAGCTGGAGGCAATGACCTGCGTATGCTCGGTTGGTCTGGATATGATCGCCATTCCGGGAGATACGCCGGCAGCGACAATTTCCGGTATCATTGCCGATGAAGCGGCAATCGGTATGGTCAACCAGAAGACAACCGCAGTCCGCCTGATTCCGGTAATCGGAAAGGGCGTCGGAGAGACAGCGCAGTTCGGCGGTTTGCTTGGCTATGCGCCGATCATGCCGGTCAACAGGAGCAGCTGCGAGGCGTTTATCAGCCGCACCGGACGCATTCCGGCTCCGGTTCACAGCTTTAAGAACTGATAGATATGGTTATTGTTCATGCTTCAGGCAAACAGTAATCATATAGGATATCTGAGGGCAGCAGAAAAAAGATCCGGGCAGGATTTTTCATCATAAAAGTCAGAAAAGCAGGCGGTATTTCCAACAGGCAGGTTCCGGAGATACCGCCTGTAAAGCGATAGCAGCCGTGGAATGAATTATCATAAAAAGAAACAGGGGTGTAAGCATATGAATATTGTAGTAGCAGTGGATGAAAATGGAGGAATCGGATACCAGGGAGACCTGCTGGTATCAATTCCGCTGGATCATCAGCGTTTCCGCAAACAGACAATCAATAAAGTAGTCGTTATGGGCAGAAAAACGCTGGAAAGTCTGCCGCAGGGACAGCCGCTCGGACAGCGGGACAACATCATACTTTCTGCAGATCCGGCGTACCGCTGCCGTCATGCAGAAGTCGCTCACAGCATGGACGAAGCGCTGAAGCTGCTGGAAAAGTATCCGAGTGAAGATATCTATATCATTGGAGGAGAGAGCGTATACCGTCAGTTTCTCCCGTATGTCGATACCATCTATATGACCAAAATCGACTACGCGTATCACGCGGACGCATACTTCCCCAAACTGGATCCGGAGGAATGGGAAGAAACCGAGTGCAGCGACGAGCAGACATACTTTGATCTGATCTATTATTTTGTGCGGTACGACAGGAAGAAATAACAAAAACGTCTGTATATGGAAGCAGAAATAATATTGCTTCCGTACACAGACGTTTTTTGTTTTGTAGGATTGGCGATCAGAGCCTTTTTCACATACACGTTATGAAAGCCGGATGACACCCGCCCGATATTCATCCGGAAGGAGCGCTCCGGTTTTATGGTGGAGTATGCGGCGGTAAAGATCAGAAGCAAGCAGATCCTTTTCAAAAAGCGCATAGGCTTCCGGGGACAGCTTTTTTTCCGCGTCCGCTACTTTCGTTAAAACCGGAATCTGGCTGGTTTCTTTTATCCGGTGAAGGAGCGGGAGCGCGCGCTCCCGGAAGCCGAGAAGCCGGGCATAAGGAACACCGGCAGGGCGGAAGGCGATCATTTCTTCTTTTGTTACCGGGATCAGCGTATGAAGCAGCGCCCGGCAGACATGTGTATAGGTGATGTTTTTGG
>CAJMMH010000077.1 GCA_905214365.1 uncultured bacterium | reverse complement strand
TTACGAGGTCGATGAAGCAGGAAGCCCATTGGCTTAAGACAATGGGTAGTTCACCACATGAAGCAGGTAACAGGTGTGCAAAATCTCCCGTAAATTGTGGCGCATCTCTTGCAGAAAGTCTTTTTCAAACACGTTCTGGTGTATTTCGATAAAAATATACGAATGGAAAGGAGAACACGGCCCCGGAGAAAAAAGGGGTTCGCTGTGCAGGATTATACAGCATGAAGCTTACGATGCTTGGAACCGGCAATGCGCTGGTGACAGAATATTATAATACGTGTTTTTTGATGGAAGATAATGGGCGGTATTTTCTGGTGGACGGAGGCGGCGGCAATCAGCTGCTGCACCGCCTGAAGGAGGCGGGAGCGGACTGGAAGCAGATCCGTGATATTTTTGTGACGCATAAGCATCTGGATCATATCATGGGAATTTTCTGGATGATCCGTCTGATCTGCCAGTCCATGAAGCAGGGGCAGTATGAGGGTGAGGCGCGGATTTACGCGCATGATGAGGTGATCCGGATTCTGACAGAGGTTTCCGGGATGCTGCTGCAGAAGAGCCAGACCGATTTTATTGGGAAGCGGCTGTTTCTGATTCCGGTGGAAGATGGTGAAACCAGAGAAATCATCGGGCATCCGATTACTTTTTTTAACATTCATTCTACGAAAGCAAAGCAGTTTGGATTTACCATGGATCTGTCCGGAGGCAGAAAGCTGACCTGCTGCGGAGATGAGCCGTTTCAGGAATGCGAGCGCAAATATGCGCAGGGAAGCGACTGGCTGATGCATGAAGCATTTTGCCTGAAAGCGGAGGCAGATCAGTTTCATCCGTATGAAAAGCATCATTCCACAGCTGCGGATGCCTGTCAGGCAGCAGAAGAGCTTGGTGTAAAGCATTTGATTCTTTATCATACAGAGGAAAAGAACCGGGCCAACCGAAGAGAACGCTATATGGATGAAGGAAAGAACTATTATCACGGAGATCTGCGGATCCCGGAGGATATGGAAACCATTAGTCTGGATGAGGAATAAAAAGCGATATGTGTGTCGGAGCGCGGAACAGAATGCGAATATCTGTCTGATTGAAATTAAACGAATATGGAAGGGGGAAAACGCAGGAAGCAAAAAATGAGGATCGTTCCTGCGTCAGAACAGAAATGAATTTTGAATATTTTGCACCGACAAAGGTGGTATTTGGAAAGGACGCGGAGCAGCAGGCTGGTCGTCTGGTCAAGGAGCAGGGAGGAACAAAGGTACTGATCCATTACGGAGGATCGAGTGCGCTGCGTTCCGGACTGATTGACCGGGTGCGGAAATCGCTTGCGGATCAGGGAATTCCATTCTGCGAGCTTGGCGGTGTTGTTCCCAATCCGCGTCTGTCCAAAGTCCGTGAGGGAATTGAACTCTGCCGCCGGGAAGGTGTGAATTTTTTTCTGGCAGTCGGAGGCGGAAGCGTCATTGATTCCTGTAAGGCAATCGGCTATGGTATGGCTAATGAAGGGGATGTGTGGGATTTCTATGCAAAAAAGAGAGTGCCGTCTGCCTGCCTGCCGATTGGCGCGGTGCTGACAATTGCGGCAGCAGGAAGCGAGATGAGTGATTCTTCCGTTATTACCAACGAAGATGGATGGATGAAACGCGGATGCAACAGTAATTATTCGCGCTGCCGGTTTGCGGTACTCAATCCGGAACTGACCTACACACTTCCGGACTATCAGACACAGTGCGGCTGCACAGATATTATGATGCATACGATGGAGCGGTATTTCAATCTCAGTGATAACCTGGAGCTGACCGATGGAATCAGCACGGCGCTGATTCGGACCGTGATGAAGCAGTCGCTGATTCTGAAAAAGGATCCGCATAACTATGAAGCAAGAGCGGAAGTTATGTGGGCGGGAAGCCTGTCACACAATGGACTGACCGGCTGTGGAACCGGAGGCGGAGACTGGGCATCGCACCAGATTGAGCATGAGCTGGGCGGAATGTTTGACGTTGCGCATGGAGCCGGGCTTGCGGCAGTCTGGGGAAGCTGGGCCCGCTATGTATACCGGGAACATCCGGCACGTTTTGCTTCCTTTGCGGAGCAGATTTTCGGAATCCGCAGAGATAATGAAGAAGAAGCGGCAATTGCCGGAATTGAAGCGATGGAGGATTATTACCGCAGTGTCGGCATGCCAGTCAGCCTGAAGGAGCTTGGCATTAACCCGACCGAAGATCAGATTCTTGAAATGGCTGAGAAATGCTGTTTCTATGGAAAACGTACTGTAGGCACGATCAAAAAGCTTCAGAAGGAAGATGTTGCGGCAATTTACCGGATGGCATGCGGCGAATAACAGAAAAGTGTCTGCTGGTCGCAGTCCATGATAGGAATAGAGTAACGGAATTCATTGCAGTTTGCAGTGGATTATAGTACAATAAATATGTTCATGCCGCTTGGGCGGCCTGCCGCGGGTGGAGAATCCTGTAAGCAAGATTTTTGAACGTTTATTTAACAAATCAAGGAAGTCCCCTGCTTCAATTGCGAAGAGCAATAAGCGGTGGGTGGGACTTGCTTGTATCAGGAGGGGTACAAGCCCCTCCTGATAAACTGCGAAGCAGTTATTTGGTTATGAGCAAGTAGCGAAGCGGATTGCGAATATCCACTTGACAGGTACTTTCGCAAATCCAGGCACAGCGAGATTCCGAGAGCACATTTAGAAAATCAGGAGGAAATATTAAAACTATGGATCAGAGAATGAAGGATGCCATGCAGAGAGCAGGTATGTATGTGGATGCGTTGACTGTTGATTCTGCAGTCAATATACCAAAAGAAATCGTTGCAGATGAGTTTAAGTTTTTCAGCTGGGATAACGAGCACCGTACCCCAACCGAGAAGCCGTATCTGTTTGACTGGAGTTACTATAACGGCGTAGTCATGGAAGGACTTTACGATATTTATCAGGCAGATCCGGCCAAGGGCGCAAAGTATTATGCCTATGTAAAGGAATATCTGGATGCAATGATCTGCATTGGTGAGGATGGAAGTGTTTCGCTTGATCGCCGTCTGGCAGGCTATGTGGATCATCATGGAGCAGACTGCTATAAGACTGCAGCGGTTCTGATGAAAATGACCGACGGAAACGACCGTTACATGCAGCTGGCGTCGGTTCTGTATCGAGATCTGACTGACCGCACGCACAAAAATTCACTTGGCGATATCGTTCCGGAGGCATATACCGAAGAGGCGCTTGGACACAACTACTGGCATAGCTGGGCAGGACAGAAGCCGCCGAAATTTAAGGTATGGCTTGACGGTATTTATATGCTGCAGCCGTTCCTGGCACATTATGCGGCAAAAATCGGCGATGAACAGCAGCTGCAGCTGATCCGCGAGCGTTTCCAGTGGGTAGCTGACAATATGCTTGCTCCAGGCGGCATGTATTATCACGCATGCAACAGCAAAAATGACGTTTGCGCATTCCATTGGCTGCGTGCGATGGGATGGTACGCAATGGCAATGGTTGATGTAATGGAAGTTTCGGATGAGATGGCAGAGAGCATCCGCCCGGCATTGAAGCTGTTTGCAGATGGAATGCTGAAGTATCAGGATGCTTCCGGTATGTGGGCAAACCTTGCGGATCGTCCGGTAACAGAAACCAACCGTCTGGAAACCAGCGGAACGGCAATGATGGTATACACACTGCTGAAGGGCGTGCGCAATGGCTGGCTGGACGAGTCCTACCGGGAGCCTGCAGTCCGCGCGTTTGAGGCAATGACAGAGATGAAGCTGACTGATGGAAAGCTGACTGATATTTATCTGAAGGCAAGCGCAAACAGCACCAATAATTATGAGGATACCAGCTACTATATGGCAGACGAAGGAAAGGGAAGCGGTCCTTATTTGATGGCATACTCTGAAATGATGTATCTGAAATAAATCAGATATTACGCTATTCGTGTGTATGCGGTGAGCACACGGAAAAGAAAATAGACACCGGGAGCGAGAACGGATCGGGCGGCAGAAAAGAACTTCTGCCGCCCTACTTCTCAACTGATAAAAATCTTCACGAGTACATTCAGCAAGAATGGAGGATGATGCGATGATTCCATCCGCAATTGCAGGAGGCCGTCTGCGTATTGGAACAAAGGAAACGGAAATCCGTTTTCTGGAGCTGTCTCCGGATGGTTTTACCTTTCGTCTGGCAGATCCGCTTCCGGGATATATGACGCCGGACCCGCAAATGAACCGGCAGGCAGACTCATTCCCTGCGCTGGCGAAAACTGATGTGGAGCAGCTGCAGTTTCAGTTGTATTTTCTGCATTTTTTTGAGAACCGTTTTGCCATAGTTACACTGGAGTCGTCCGAACTGCAGATATCAGCGGAGGGATCAGAAGCGTATGGATTTGCATTCGGATACCGGGTGCAGACGGATGTGCCGGACTTTCAAAAGGAAGCCCTGCATCTGCTTCGGGAGTATATGAATTATATTACATGGAAGCTGGAGGAAGATGACGCAGAGTTATCGAAAAAAATGGCCGGATATCCGGCAGAGCAGGAAGCGGTGATTTCGCCTGATTTTGAGACGCAGAAGAAAAAATGGTTGGACGAAGCGGCGCGCAGAGGTACAAGGATTGGCATAGAGGATGACATGTATGCAGATGCAGGTGCTGATACGAGTATCGGCGCGGATATAAATGCAGATACGAGTGTTGACACAGATGCTGATACCGATGCAGAAAAGAATAATTGTGTCTGGAAAGAGATTCAACCGGATTTCTATGAACTTGGTATCGAAATTGACCGGCCGCAGCTTTACCGGCGCTTTTTAAGCATGTCGGCATCTGAATTTTTTCGGGAATATTGGAAAAAAAACGGACTGGAAGATCATCCATTGGCAGCGCATGCAGTTCAGTATCTGTATATCGGCAACCAGGTATGTCCTCATTTATTTCCAGCATGGAACATGCTGCAGCTGCTTCTGGAAAAAACAGAGAGGGAAGGGATTATTCCGGTTCTGACTGGCTCCTGGATGCAGGAAAGCCAGATTAAGGATGTTGAACTGCTGCTTGAAAAACTGGACAACTGGTGCGCGGTGCATCAGAGAAAACTGGAACTGGTCTGTAATGACTGGGGAATGATGGCCATGATACAGAGGCGGGACAGCGATCATTTCCTTCTGACACTTGGAATGCTGCTGCAGAAGCAACGCAGGGATCCGCGTCAGTATTACCGTGCCGGATACGATCCGAAATTGCCTGTATGGGCGGAATCCTCCGTGAATGCCGATTTTTATCGTGACTATCTGCAAACTCACGAGGGGATAGAGCGGATCAGCGTACCTGCCTGCGGACGACCGGTGCATATTCCAAAAGGGAAAACAACGCTTCATCTTCCATTCTGGCAGATGAACACGTCTCAGTTTTGTCCGCTGCTTGCCGTTTTCCGGAATGGAGACCGTGCAAAGCAGAGAAATAACGAAACGTCTGACTGCAGCGGCTTTGAAGTATGCGAGACACAGGCACTCCTGTATCCGGATATGCTGCGGATGATTGGACGATATAATTCGATATATGGCTGTGATGAGACGATCCTTTACGATGACACGCTCGTGAAAGATGCGCTGCAGCAGGGAACAGATCGGATTGTGATCGGACTGCTGTGAATGAGATTTATTTATGAAAGGGTTGGACGGAATGAAAGCGACAGCCAGTATGAAGGTGACGGCCGGACTGGGAAGTATTGATGACTATCCATTGTATGTACAGGCGGGAGCGGATGAACTGTTCTGCGGATATGTGCCGGAGGCGTGGACATTGGCGTACGGGACAGCGGGCCCGATGAATCGGAGAGAAGTGTGCTATTATCAGGTACAGATCGGTTCTTTCAGCGAACTGGAGATTTTAGCAAAGATGGTATCGACATATCAGGTGCCGGTCAGCATTACGCTGAACAGTCTGACATATTGCCCGCAGCAGTTTCCGGAGCTGATTCGGACCATAGAGCGGTGCAGAACGCTGGGATTTACTTCCTGGATTGTTGCTGATCCGGCGCTTCTTCTTGCGCTGAATCGCCTGGATTTTTCGGATATTTCTGTGCATGTCAGCGGAGAACTGGGAGAGATAAACCATGAAATGGTGCAGAAAATGCGGGCCTTTGATGTGAGCCGGGTCATCTTTCATCGGAAAGTAACGCTTGCGGACATGAAGGTATGTATTGCCTGGGACAGACAGAAAAATCCATGCCGTCCTTTGGAGTATGAAGCATTTGTACTGAATGAAATGTGTCATTTCACAGGCGCATTCTGCAATTCACTGCATTGTGATGAATTGGCGCCAGTCTGCCGACTGCCGTATTCGCTGGGGCGTGTCAGCTCTGTGTGCACAGATGAAAAAATAAGGGAGGAAGATCAGAAAGAGTGGGAAAATAATTCCTCAGATGATCTGAAAAATAATTTGATAACCGGGGCCGGCGGCTGCGGATTATGTGCATTGTGGAGACTGCGGGAGGCTGGCGTTACATATCTGAAGGTTGTCAGCCGCGGAAATCATACTGATGCAACCGCTGCGGATATCCGTGCAGTGAAAACAGCAGTCCGTCTGTTGGACCAGGCAGAGAGTGAAGCAGACTATATCCGGCAGATGAAGGTACAGCTGTTTCCCGACGGCTGCGGCAGAGTCTGTTACTATCCGGAGCTTATGTGATGGGATGGCGGGCCGGGTGGTGCAGCCAAATACACTCTAGAGCGTGTTTGAAAAATCATTCCCGCAATCTGCACGTCCCAATTTGCGGCAGCATAAAAAACGCTATAGTTTTCAAACGTTAAGTTTTGTAAAATCAGAGTAATCCGGATAGGGATGAACTCTGATTTTTTACTTACTCTGAAACAAATACTACAGGGTAGCCCCAAAAGCGCAGACTATCCCTTTACAGGAAAGTGTGAGATTGCATCAGGCAGAGCACATTTTCGCAGTTTTTTTGGAAAATATGCGTATCAGAACGATAGGAATGGAATCAGTCAGAAAATTTGTATCCATTCCGCCAGCGTGCTGTTGCAGTGTATACAGATGCCTGACTGGAGAAATCATAAAAGTTAAGATTTGCCTGTATAGCCGGACCAAAAAGAAGTCATCCGCATATCTTATGTTGAACGGAGACTGGCAAGAGGTTTGTATGCATTGGACATCAGATTCAAATTACTGTCCGAGAAATGTAAGTCAGAAAGACTATGGCGGACAGCCAATTGTGTTGAATATGGATTGCGCTGTACTGCAGAATCAGAAATTCCGCACAACTTTGTGGACTGGAAACTATTTGCAGGCTGAGCTGATGAGCATTCCAATCGGAAAGGATATTGGTGCTGAAGTACATGAAGAAGTGGATCATTACATCCGGGTCGTGGAAGGCTGCGCATTGGTTCAGTTTGGCGATTCAGAAGAGAACATGGAAGATATCTGCATTGCCAGCGAACATTCCGCAGTCATGATTCCGGCAGGAACCTGGCACAATATCATTAACTGTGGCGGCGAGCCATTAAAGATGTATTCCATTGCCGCACCGCCGCAGCATCCATTTGGAAATGAGCAGGATGAAATAGAAAGAGAGGAAGACTAAAAAAGCATAGGAAAACAAAAAACGAGAAATAGAACAAAAGCAGTCGTGATAATTCCGGACAGATTCTGAATGGAAGTGTTGGGAACACGGCTGCTTTTTGCATTGTGAATAGAAAAAGTTGAGATTTGTGTTTGCTGTGGGGGAGCGACAGGCCTGCAGTGAGCAAGTTCAATTTACGCTTCCATGATGGGAGCGACAGTTTTGTGTCTGGCTTAGATGTGGCTTCAACTGATTTCAATTCACGCTTCCGTAAAGAAAGCAGCTTTTACATAGTTAATTCCGATCCAGTTATCTGTTCGATTTCAATCCACACTCCCGCAAAGGGGACGACTTAGTTGCTTTCTCATGGATTGATTTTGGCAACCATTATTTTAACAAATTAAGGAAGTCCCATGCTTCTATTGCGAATATCCGCTTGACAGGGAAGTTTGGAGAGCAGGATGGGAGAAAAAAATAGACTGGCGATGTTCGGTGCCGTAGTGATAATAGGTGCGAAATTCTTTTAGCATCGGTTAATATCATTGCGTTGCCTACCAATGTCTACCTCAAACTTTCAGTGGCGGCATGATGGTCTACGGTGGCGTATAAAACTCATGCAAAATACCCCTACTGCGAGCCTGTTTTATTGCAGAGCAAGAGATGGACATGATACCTTCATTTTTCCGAAGAATTAGAGGTGGAGGTTGAAAGTGTTGGAAAGCCCAAAATCTATTTTTCTGGAAATGGCTGCGCTTTTGCATAGGGATGGGAGGGTCACTGACAACTATCCTAACACACAGGGGATTGAAGAAAAAAATGATATCGTTTGAAAAGGATGGCTGGGGCTATGGTGCAGGTCCTGCTACCAAGGAGGAATTCCTGAACCGATATAAGGGACTGACCGATGCCCTTTTGGACAATCCCCATATGTTTGCCTTCTGCTATACCCAGCTGTATGATGTGGAGCAGGAGTTAAACGGTCTGTATACCTATGAACGTAAACCCAAGTTTGATATGGATGTGATAAAGGCAATCAATGCCCGTAAGGCAGCAATCGAGGATTAAAAGCATCCCGCAGAGTATAAAAGAAAGCGTGTGGAATGCGAGAGATTCGTATCAAGGTTTCTCGGTCCACACACTTTTACTGTGTAATAAAATATATGGAAAGTGGATTTTTGTTATTTATAGACTTTATTTATACAAAGTTATAAGCCTCGAATGATATTTAAGTAATCCTGTCTTTGATCGACAACTGCATAAATGATAACTTCTTTTTGATCCAAGCCCATTTTGGGTTGCGTAATGCACGCTTAAATTATTGTCATGCCCGCATGAACCGCAGACAGCACCTCGGAATGAGCCAAAGTGCAGATTGTTGGAATGATTTTTCAAACACGCTCTAGGAGTTTCCGTGTTTTTCTGGTATAATAGAGAAGAAGACGCAGAATGTTCAGAATAATTCTGATAAGAATTGATCGAGCAGTGAGGAAAAAAGATGGATGAGCGCATGAAAGAAGACCTTGAGGACAGCCAGGTGGATTGCGAATATCCGCCTGGCTGCACAAATGGAAAAAGACTGCGTTTTACTTGACCTCGGCATCTGTATCGGAGATGGAAGGCGAACCATCTGCCGCCGCAGTTGTTTTCTTTTTCCTGGAAACACGTTTCGGGTTGTCCGGTGCCAGGTAAACAACGGGGCGTTTGCGGCGGGGCTTCATCAGGTTCATCAGATCGCGGAGTGCCTGCTGCTGTTCCGGGGTAAGGGAGATCCAGTGGTAGAGGAAATCCTTTTCTTCCGGTGTCAGGATAGCAAAGACCTCGTTTTCCTGGATGAAAAACTGTGACATGCTGATTCCGAGGCCTTCGCAGATGATTTCGAGAACCGGAATCGAGACGCTGTTGTTGCGGTCAAACAGGTTGGCAACGGTAGACTGGGACAGGTCGGACTCTTTGGCGAGGCGGTAACAGCTCCAGTTCCGTTCATTCATCAGTTCGCGCAGACGTTTCTGTACATTCATTGGTTGTCCTCCTTTACGGGCACGCTCATGGATTCCATCAGCTTCAGGACACAGGCGCGCTGGTCGGCGGTAAGGGACGCCCAGGTATGAATCAGAGAGAGCTGGTCCCGGTTGACCGGCATGGCTTCCGCATTGTCATCCGAAAAAAACTGTGCGGGCGTGATGTTGAATGCGCGGCACAGGCTTTCGAGAATCGGAATAGAAACGCTGTAGTTGCGGGAAAATACGTTTGATATGGTAGAATGCGGCAGCTTGGCTTCTTTGGCAAGCCGGTAGAAAGTCCAGTTCCGCTGTTTCATCAGCTGAATGGTTCGTTCTTGTACGTTCATGGAAATAACAGACTCCTTTCATAGGCAGATTATGCGCGGCTGTTCGCAAAAAGGCAGCCGCAATGTATCTGAATGGATCGGCTGAATGGAACTGCATAGGTCACAGTACCGTCAGTGTACGATTCGGAAACAAGACAAAATAAGGGGAATCCGTGATTCTGTTCCGATTACAGAGGGCGAAACAAAAATATCCCTTCTATATTATACCGGAAAAGAAGCCTTCTTGTAAAAATGCAAAATGTGGAAAATAGAAAAA
>CAJMMH010000076.1 GCA_905214365.1 uncultured bacterium | reverse complement strand
CTCCGGACGCGGCACTGCTTTTCTTTTGATGTTTCCACCTATTTTTTTCTTTTGTTATCCCCGATTACTCGTCCATATCCACCGTTACGTGGTCCAGATGCCAGATCTCATCTACATACTGCTGGATGGTTCTGTCGGAAGTGAACTTGCCGCTGCTTGCAGTGTTCAGCATTGCGGAACGCGCCCATGCCTTCTGATCTCTGTACATCTTGTCGATCTTCATGTGAGCCTCATGATAGGACATGAAATCCTTCAGGATGAAGTAGGTATCCGCGCGGTCGCTGCTGTAAGTATTCAGCAGAGAGTTGTAGATATCGCGGAACAGTTCCGGATCCTCCGGAGAGTAGTAGCCGTTGATCAGCTGCATCAGTACCTGACGGATCTCCTGGTTCTCATTGAAGATCTGCATCGGATCATAGCCGCCGTTCTGCTCGTAGTTGATAACCTCTTCTGCGGACATACCGAAGATAACAGCATTCTCCGCGCCGACTTCATCTACGATCTCAACGTTCGCGCCGTCCATGGTTCCTAACGTAATTGCGCCGTTCAGCATGAACTTCATGTTTCCGGTACCGGACGCCTCCTTGGAAGCGGTGGAAATCTGCTCGGATACATCAGCTGCCGCAAAGATAATCTCTGCGTTAGATACGCGGTAATTCTCAATGAAGACTACCTTGATCCTGCCGTTGATGGACTTATCATGATTGATAACCTCCGCAACGTTATTGATCAGCTTGATGGTCAGCTTTGCGCGGCGGTATCCGGCTGCTGCCTTCGCTCCGAAGATGAAGGTGCGCGGATAGAAGTCCATATCCGGATGCTGCTTCAGCTCGTTGTACAGATACATAACGTGCAGAATGTTCATCAGCTGTCTCTTGTACTCATGCAGTCTCTTAACCTGAATATCAAAGATGGAACGCGGATCAACGTCAATGCCGTTGTGCTCCTTGATGTATCTTGCCAGGCGGATCTTATTCTGATACTTGATGTTCATAAACTCCTGCTGGCTCTTCTCGTCATCAGCAAATACCTTCAGCTTTGCAATCTGCGGCAGGTCGGTGATCCACTCATCGCCGATCTTGTCGGTTACCCAGTTTGCAAGCAGCGGGTTTGCATGAAGCAGGAAACGTCTCTGGGTGATACCATTGGTCTTGTTGTTGAACTTCTCCGGCATCATCTCGTAGAAATCCTTCAGCTCCTGCTTTTCCAAAATCTCGGTATGAAGCTTTGCTACACCATTAACAGAATAAGAACCTACAATTGCAAGGAATGCCATGCGGACCTGTCCATTGTAGATGATTGCCATTCTGGATACCTTGTCGTTATCACCCGGATACTTTGCCTGGATCTCCAGGATAAAGCGGCGGTTGATTTCCTCAACGATCTGGTAGATACGCGGAAGCAGTCTGGAGAACAGTTCAATCGGCCACTTCTCCAGCGCCTCAGACATGATAGTGTGGTTGGTGTACGCACAGGTCTTCGTGGTGATATCCCATGCCTGCTCCCAGGTCAGCCTCTCATCATCCAGAAGGATACGCATCAGCTCTGCGACGGTCATGGACGGATGCGTATCGTTCATCTGGAATGTTACCTTCTCATACAATCTGGATACGTCTCCGTTGTGGGACTGCTTGTACTTCTTAACCGCGGTCTGAATGCTTGCAGAAATGAAGAAATACTGCTGCTTTAAGCGCAGCTCCTTTCCTGCGTAATGGTTGTCGTTCGGATACAGAACCTCAACAATGTTCTTTGCAAGGTTCTCCTGCTCAACCGCCTTCTGATAATCACCCCGGTCAAAGGAGTCCAGATTGAAGGTATTGATCGGCTCAGCGTCCCAGATACGAAGCGTGTTGACTACGTTGTTGCCATAGCCAACAACCGGCATATCGTACGGTACGGCGCGAACGGACTGATAGCCCTCCTGCGTGAAGTACTCTCTTCCGTCCTCCCCCTGCTTTACCGCAATGTAGCCGCCGAACTTTACCTCGCACGCGTACTCGGAACGGCGGATCTCAAACGGGTTGCCGTCCTTTAACCAGTTATCCGGAACCTCAACCTGATATCCATCACGGATTTCCTGCGCGAACATACCGTACTTATAACGGATTCCGCAGCCGTATGCCGGATATCCCAGAGTCGCCAGAGAATCCAGGAAGCAGGCTGCCAGACGGCCAAGGCCGCCGTTTCCAAGCGCTGCGTCCGGCTCCTGGTCCTCGATCGCGTTCAGATCAAAGCCCAGCTCCTGAAGCGCCTCACGGATCTCCTGCTGCGCGCCAATGTTGATGATGTTATTGCCGAGCGCACGTCCCATCAGAAACTCCATGGACAGATAATACAGGGTCTTTGCGTCCTGCTTCTCATACTGCTTGTGGGTCGCAATCCACTCGTCAATAATGATATCCTTTACCGCATAGCAGACAGCCTGGTAAACCTGCGCCGGCGTAGCCTCCGCCAGCGTCTTTCTGTAAAGAGTCTTTACGTTGTAGGTTACATTCTTCTTGAACTCTGCCTTGTCAAAATTGGTTGAAAGCATGTCTTCCTCCTCACTTATCTTTCTACGCCCAGAACGACGGTCTCACCGTTGATATTCCATTCCTTGACATATCCCTTCGGCTCGCCCTCTTCGATCCGGTCCGCAAGAACATTGGAACAGATCTCATCGCCGTAATCCCTGAAGATCGCGGCAATCTTATCATTGTCCTTATGATAAACGGTGATGTGGTCACTGACCTCAAAATCCGCTTCCTTACGCATGGTCTGAATCTTGCTGATGACTTCTCTTACAAAGCCTTCGCGGATCAGTTCATCAGTCAGATTGCAGTCAAGAACAACCGTTACATCTCCGTAGCTCTCAGTCACATAACCCGGCTTCTTTACCATCTCAATCAGAAGATCGTCTCTGGTCAGAACTACCTGTTCTCCGTCAAAGTCGAAGGTCAGCGCCTCTTTTTCATTCAGCTCGTCCATTGCCGCGTTGCCGTCAACCGACGCTAACGCCTGACGGATCTTCCCGAGCAGCTTGCCGTACTTCGGTCCTACCGTACGCAGCTGCGGCTTGAACTCATAGCTGGTAAACGCGCGGACATCATCGGTAAAGGTGATATTCTTTACGTTCAGCTCATCTGCGATGATCGCGTCATAGAACTCGCCCAGCGTAAACGGAGCCTTGATGAACATGTTCGCAAGCGGCTGACGGTTCTTTACGTTTGCGGTATTGCGGCATGCGCGTCCAAGCGCAACTACCTTCAGCAGGTTGTCCATGTTCTCTTCCAGATCCTTGTCGATCATGGACTCCTGTGCCTCCGGATAACGGCACAGATGGATGCTTTCCGGAGCAGTCTTGTCCAGACCATAAACAAGATTCAGATAAATTTCCTCCGTCATAAACGGAATCATCGGAGCAGCAAGCTTGGCAATCGTTACCAGGCAGGTATACAGTGTCATGTAAGCGTTGATCTTGTCCTGCTCCATGCCCTTTGCCCAGAAACGGTCACGGCAGCGTCTTACATACCAGTTGCTCAGATCATCTACCATATCCTGCAGCGCACGGGCAGTCTCATTAATCTTGTACTGATCTAGGTCGCTGTCGCACTCCTTGATGCAGGAGTTGAGTTTTGACAGAATCCACTTGTCCATAACAGCAAGCTTGTCGTACTCTAGCTTATAATCGTTCGGATTGAAGTTATCAATGTTCGCGTACAGCACATAGAATGCATAGGTGTTCCACAGTGTACCCATGAACTTGCTGCGCCCTTCCTTTACCGCGTCATCGGAGAAACGCTTCGGCAGCCACGGCGCGGAGTTGGAATAGAAGTACCAGCGGATCGCGTCTGCGCCATGCTCCTGCAATGCGTCGAACGGATCAACCGCGTTGCCCTTGGACTTACTCATCTTCTGGCCGTCCTTATCCTGAACATGGCCGAGAACAATAACGTTGCGGTAAGGAGCCTTGTTGAACAGCAGCGTAGAAATTGCAAGCAGGGAATAGAACCATCCTCTGGTCTGGTCAACTGCCTCGCTGATAAAGTCAGCCGGGAAGTTCTCCTCAAACAGCTTCTGATTCTCAAATGGATAATGATACTGCGCGAACGGCATGGAACCGGAATCGAACCAGCAGTCGATTACCTCCGGAACTCTTGTCATCAGCTTGCCGCACTTCGGGCACTTGATGTGTACCTGATCGACATACGGGCGATGCAGCTCCAGCTTCTCCGGATAATCCACAGCCATTGCTTTCAGTTCTTCACGGCTTCCGATGGAGTGCATATGTCCGCACTCGCACTGCCAGATGTTGAGCGGAGTACCCCAGTAACGGTTACGGCTGATGCCCCAATCCTGAACATTCTTCAGCCAGTCACCGAAACGGCCCTTGCCGATGCTCTCCGGGATCCAGTTGATCGTATCATTGTTGCGGATCAGATCGTCCTTTACTGCGGTCATCTTGATGAACCAAGACTCTCGCGCGTAGTAGATCAGCGGAGTGTCGCAGCGCCAGCAATGCGGATAGCTGTGTTCAAACTTCGGAGCTGCGAACAGCTTCTCTTCCTCGTCCAGCATCTTCAGGACTTCTGGATCTGCCTTCTTGACAAACAGACCCGCGAACGGAGTCTCCTCAGTCATCTCGCCCTTGCCGTTGACCAGCTGTACAAACGGCAGGTCATAGTTGCGGCCGATACGGGCATCATCTTCACCGAATGCCGGAGCGATATGAACGATACCGGTACCATCGGTCATGGTAACATAATTATCAACGGTTACAAAGAAACCCTTCTTGTTCTGCTTTGCAGCAACCTTGGCGGAACAGTCAAACAGCGGCTCATATTCCTTGTGCTCAAGCTCTTTTCCTGTAAAACTCTCCAGAATGGTGTATGCCGGAGTCTCTTCGTTTCCAAGCTTTCCAAGCACGGTGTCAAGCAAAGCCTGTGCCATATAATAGGTATAGCCGTCTGCTGCCTTTACCTTGCAGTACGTCTCATCCGGGTTGACACAAAGCGCAACATTGGAAGGGAGAGTCCACGGCGTGGTCGTCCATGCCAGGAAATACGCATCCTCACCGACTGCCTTAAAGCGCACGATTGCGGAACGCTCCTTGACATCCTTATATCCCTGCGCAACCTCATGACTGGACAGCGGAGTTCCGCAGCGTGGGCAATAAGGAACTATCTTGAAGCCCTTGTACAGCAGTCCCTTGTCCCAGATCTGCTTTAATGCCCACCACTCAGACTCGATAAAATCATCATGATAAGTAACATACGGATGATCCATATCCGCCCAGAATCCAACGGTTGCGGAGAAATCCTCCCACATTCCCTTGTACTTCCAAACGCTTTCCTTACACTTCTGGATAAACGGCTCCAGTCCGTAGGACTCGATCTGATCCTTTCCATTGATGCCAAGCAGCTTCTCTACCTCCAGCTCAACCGGAAGTCCGTGGGTATCCCAACCGGCCTTTCTTGGTACCTTGTACCCCTTCATGGTGCGGTAGCGCGGAATCATATCCTTAATGGTACGGGTCTCTACATGGCCGATATGAGGCTTTCCGTTTGCTGTTGGCGGACCGTCATAAAACATATATTCCGGACAGCCTTCGCGCTCCTCAATACTCTTTTCAAAGATCCGGTGATCTTTCCAGTACTTTTCAACTTCTTTTTCTCTCTCCACAAACTTCAGATCGGTGGGGACCTTGTTGTACAGCATCGTACTTCTCCTTTCTCATACAGCATATGGGCCGGTGATCTGCCGCAAACTGCAGCAGTCTGTTTTCCCATCTGACATTTCTGTAAGATGAAAAAAGACCCCGTCCCATCAATAGGACGAAGCCCGTACCACCTATTGCCGCATACGATACCCTGCAATATACCAGCAGCGTATTATATATGCCTCTCCATTAACGGCGGGAATGCCGGCACAGCCTACCAGACACAAAGCTTCCGACAGCCATAACGATCTGCTTTCAGATAATCTGTATCATTCAGCCTGCAACTCCGGAGTGATCTTCCCCGGTTCCTACTGATACCGACCTCTCATCATCATCGGCTTGCTGGAACGTTTGGAATCCGGATACTCTCTCCATCACAGTTTTTCCTGATTGCTCACCGGTTCAGACACATATCAAAAAGGACTTCCTTCTCCCTCTGAATCCGGCACAAAATACAGTATATAAAGAAAAAAATGGGTTGTCAAGTGATTTCCCCCCGGAAATCGGGGAATAATCCGAATAGAGACATTTTTTCCAGGAAAAGTCCTCTCCTGCGGTTTCCGGTTCATATTACAGGCATTGCTGCTCCAGCCGCAGCCAGCCTGATTTCATTGCAGCAGTTGTCCCAATGCAACTCTGCAGCAACGATCTGACGCAGTTTTGTAAAAAAAGAAGGGGTGTTTATGAAGAAAAAACAATTTCGATTTCATACAGTGATATATTCTGTCTGCGCAGCCGCCATTCTTGCCGGTATTTTTTTCACTCTGCATATCCGGCAGCTTCAGACCGAACAGCACGCCGACGCCGTCCGCCAGGAGCTTTCGGACCGGCTGCTCCGGTTCCGTGTGCTTGCCAACAGCGACAGTACCGCCGACCAGCGCCAGAAAAATGAACTGAGCGCTGCCATTGCCTCCCGGCTCCGTCCGATTCTCTCCGCCTGCGCTTCCAAGGAAGACGCCAAAGAAACACTGCTTCAAATGCTTCCTGACCTGGAACAGGAAGCAGCCAGCCTTGCCGCCGCTTACGGAAACGCCTACCCGGTTACCTGCTCGCTCGGTGTCCATACCTTTCCGCTGAAACAGTACCAGTCTCTGACCTTTCCCGCAGGAACCTACGACACCTTTCTGATTACAATTGGCAGCGGGAGCGGAAGCAACTGGTGGTGCCTTGCCTACCCGCCGCTCTGCTTCGCCGGGGAATCCTGCGTAACCGTCCCAAAACAAAGCGAGCAGGCCCTGAATGACCTGCTCAGTGAAGACGCGTGGGATATGATTTCCGGCAATAGCGGCGCGATCCGCAGCGATTCCGATAACGGCAGTTCAATCAGCAGCAGCCCCGGTTACGGTGATTTTGGCAGCAGCGCTGTCAACAATCGCACTGCCGCGGCTGCTGACAGATCTGATGAGGAAAAATCAGGCGAAAATAACCAACAACCCCGATTTTACTTCCGGCTGCTGCCGTTTTTAAATGACTGGTTCGGGTTATCTTAACAACGAAGTACCTGGCTGCAGCGCCAGATTCCTGAGTATATTTTTCTCCTGGTTTTCAATATGAATCCTTGATGCTTCCATCGCCGCCTGCGCGTCTCCGGAAAAAATTGCGTCCGTGATCTGCCGATGCTCTTCGATCAGAAGCTTCCGACTGGACGCGTCTTTGATATACTCCAGGCGGAACCGGTACATCTGCTCCCGCAGATTGTTGATGACGAACTGAAGCTTCTGATTCTTGGTTGCCTGGTAGATGCGGTCGTGATATGCCTCGTCCTTCTGGGCAATCAGCGCCAGATTGCTGTTCTCGATGCAGGCTGCAAAATCCGCTTCTGCCTGCCGCAATCCAACCTTCTCCTTCGGCGTAATCCGCTCAACCGCCAGACGCGCCGCCATGCTTTCAAGTGCCATGCGGACCTCCAGCACATCATGTACATTTTTCTCTGAAATACTGGCCACCTGCGCCCCCCGGCGCGGAATCATGTTGACCAGTCCCTCCTGCTCCAGCTTGTGAATCGCTTCGCGGATCGGCGTGCGGCTCACACCGAGCTGCTGTGCAAGCGTCACCTCAATCAGACGCTCGCCCGGCTTCAGCTCCCCGTGCAGGATACTGTCGCGCAGCGTATTGAATACCACATCGCGCAGCGGCAGATATTCGTCCATTACAAGTTTCATCTGTTATAAACCCTTCCGTTTCTTACCTTTCCTTTTGTCTCTTTCACGCTTTTCCTGCCCGCCTCTGTTTACGCCTTTGTCTGGTACAGCTCCGTTGCGTATACAAGCGCTGCCTTTCCCCATTCCATCAGCTGTTCCTTTGCTGCAAGCGCCTGCTCCTGCGTCTCAAATAAGCCGAATACGGTTGGCCCGCTTCCGCTCATCATTGCCGCCTTTGCTCCGCATGCCGCCATGCGCTCGCGAATCTCTCCGATAATCGGATATGCCGGGATGCTGACACGCTCCAGCACATTTCCCATACACAGAATCATATCATCCAGGCTGCCCGCGCGGATCGCCGCAATCATACCGTCAATGTCCGGATGATCGGTAATTGTCTCCGCATGCAGATTTTCATAAACAAACTTAGTAGATACACTAATCGCCGGTTTTGCAATAACGACATAGCACGGAGGACATGCCGGCAGCGGCGTCAGCACCTCTCCGATGCCTTCTGCCAGCGCCGTTCCGCGCATCAGGCAGTACGGAACGTCCGCGCCGAGCTGCAATCCGAGCTCTCTGAGCTTCTGCTCGCTGAAACCAAGGCCGAACATCCGGTTCATGCCAAACAATACAGCCGCCGCGTCCGCGCTTCCTCCTGCCATTCCCGCGGAAACCGGAATCCGCTTCTGGAGATAGATATGCACGCCTTCATCCATACCGCTTTCGCGGATCATCAGATCTGCCGCTCTCCAGGCAAGGTTGGTTTCATTTGCCGGAAGGAAACGCAAATTGCTCTCCAGTTCAATTTCCTGTTTTCCCGTTTTTGACAGTATCAGGCGGTCAAACAGACGAATCGTCTGCATAATCATCCGCACCTCATGGTATCCGTCTTCTCTTCTTCGTATTACATCCAGTCCAAGGTTAATCTTGGCCATTGCTCTCAATTGTATCTGATCCATTGTCTACACTCCATTTTTTAATTCTGTATTCTCTGCGGACTTTCCCGTGCCTGCCGTCCGCACACCTGTCCATTCAGAGTTCCTGTTTGCGCGAAGCATGAACAGCAATTCTTCCGGCTCTGAAAAAACGCACGCGATTGTATTTTTATTGTTTTTTGTATACAAACCATTATAATAAAAAAAGCACCCTTTGACAAGTGCTTTTCGTTAAGATCAAAGCCGATCCGCAATTTCCTTTAACGGCTCACCCGGAACCTGCTCAATCAGACCCTGATCACAGAGAGCAGCAACAGACGGATCAATCGGAAGCTTTGCGACAACCGGAATTCCATGCTCTGCGGCAACCGCCTCAACGTTGCTCTGTCCGTAGATATAATGCTTCTTTCCGCAGTCCGGACATACAAAGTAGGACATATTTTCAACGATTCCAAGAACCGGAACTTTCATCAGTTCTGCCATCTTCATTGCCTTGGTCACAATCATTGATACCAGTTCCTGCGGAGACGTTACGATAATGATTCCAGCAAGCGGAAGGGACTGGAATACCGTCAGCGGAACGTCGCCGGTTCCCGGCGGCATATCGACAAACATGTAGTCTACATCGCCCCAGTAAATATCATTCCAAAACTGCTTGACGGTTCCTGCAATGATCGGGCCTCTCCATACAACCGGATCGGTTTCGTCTTCCAGAAGAAGATTGATTGACATCACGCGGGTTCCATCCTGGGATTCAACCGGAAGGATTCCATTCTCGCCCTGTACTGCCGGTCCCTTCAAACCAAACATACGCGGGATGGACGGGCCGGTTACATCCGCGTCAAGGATTGCGGTCTGATAGCCCTTTCTTCTCATCGCAACGGTCAGAAGACCGGTAACCAGAGACTTTCCGACTCCGCCCTTTCCGCTGACAACGCCGATTACCTTCTTTACATGGCTTGCCGGATTTCCTGCTTCATGCAGATCGGCCGGATTGCTCTTTTTCTGACTGCAGCCCTCGCAGGAGGACTTTCCGCAGGTTGATTTGCTGCTGCATTCACTCATAATTTGTTTCCCTCTTTCCACAGCGGATACTGCACCGCCGGTTTTACCAATATATCTGATATTGTTTACGAATCAGTATAACACTATGCGGCTGATATTGTCAATTATTTATCAATAGCTATCAATTTTCTTATTGACGAATCCGCATAAATCTGCTAGACTAAGATCATTAAAAGGGAGTAGCTAGCCATTGTGTTCACGCTTTCGTCAATACGGTTATTGGAAACAATTGCCCGAAACGTGATTAAATAGCGAGACTTTTACTGTTAAAGCAGTAGGAGTCTCTTTTTTTTACCTACTGCAAATCAAAAATGTGCCCTCGGAATCTCGTTGTGCCTGGCTTTGCGAGAGGATTTTTTGTCGAAGGTGTCTGAATTTTTGAAGCGTACGCGGTGCGTACGTTGATAAAATTCAGACAT
>CAJMMH010000075.1 GCA_905214365.1 uncultured bacterium | reverse complement strand
CAGCACGAAGAAGCTGAGACACGCCAAGTAAAATACCCATGCCTGATTCTCCTTTTCGTCCACCGGCCTGGTAAAGTATGACCAGCCGAGAATCAGTCCATACACCAGGACAACCAGACTCACGCGGTACTCCATGGCACTGAGCCCAAAACCGATATAAATCCCGGCGCTGAACAGATATCCGGTCGGGTTGTCTCCGCTGCTGCCGATTCCAAATACATAATTGGAAAAGCCCGGACTGCCATGGTAAAATAAATACTCTGCCGCCAGCGGAATCAACAGAAGCACACAGGCCGCCAGTACCTTCCATACATTTTTCTGGCGAAGCAGAAGCATCGGCAGGAAAATGATCAGAACCGAATACTTAAACGTCATGGCAATCGCAAACCAGAAGATAAACCAGCCGTCCTTTTTCTTTAGATAATAGTACACACCCATCAGCGCGCAGAACGTCATCAGGCTGTCATACTGTCCGAAGATAAACTGGTCATAGAACGCGATTGGCATCGTCAGACACGCATATACGCAGTATTTTGACTTTTTGCTTCCCATCCCCAGTTCCATGCAGATCCGGTAAACGACAAGCGCGGACAGCAGATACACCAGGCACGGAAGCACCTTGGACCACATCGTTGCGACAAGTGTGATGTCCTCGGTCGGAACGCTTAAAAATCCAAACAGCCGCATCGGAATATTCCAAATAGCAAACAGAATATATACGGTCGGCATATAGCTCGGATGAATATCATACGTTCCGCAGTAATCATAAAAATCCCGGATATGGCCGTTCAGATACCCGACACTGCAGCCGGTCGTATGGAGCAGGTCCCTCTGCTGAAAACAGAAAAAGCACACAACCGCAACCATGGCAAAAATCAGATAATCCCACCATTTCAGCCGGCCTTCCGCAGCCGGCATCTGAATCAGGGCGCTTTTTTTCATACTTCGTCCTCCTTTCCGCTGCCTTTTTTCAAGGCAAAAAATCCCATCGCTCCGATCAGGAAAAATTTCAGCACATTGACTGCAAGCAGTCCCCATGCCGCTCCCCACAGCCCATACAGGTAGATTGCCGGAACGACAATCACGAAAAACAGAACTGTATAAATAATTCCCATCAGGAGCTGATACCGTTCTGACGCAAACCGCAGCACAACAACCATCATCGTATTGGACAGGAAGAAAAAGACCTGTCCGGCATTGGCAAGCAGAAACAAATCCTTAACCAGCGGATACTGTTCCCGGTAAAACAGCCAGACAAACAGATGGGAGCCAACGACACTTCCTGCCGTAATCACCGCTGCCAGACCAAGCAGAGCTGCCATCACGGTTCCAAACATCTTTGCGGTAAACTTTCCCTTATAGTGGGACAGATGTCCGGTAATCACACCATTTAACGGCGTGGAGAGCAGCGAAGTCATCTTTCCTACCAGGCTCGCGATGTAAAAGTAGTTTGCCTGCGCGTCGCCTGACAACACCGACAGCAGGATCCGGTCCGTATAGGAGACGAAATCTGACAGCAGATACGCCGCGCTCAACGACAGGCAGATCTTCGCGTCCTCAGAAAAATACAGACTCCGCTTCCAGAGATTTCCCTTAAAAATATGCCCGCGGCACGCGACAAAACAAAGCCCGGCCAGCTCGCCGCACAGAAAAATGCAAACCCAGGATGAGGTCACCCGGTACAGCAGCATACCGCCCAGATACCCGACGCCGATGATCATATAGTAAAGGAAAAATCCCCGGTAATTCATGTACAGCCGGTACTCCACATCCGCGTAATACCGCACGGCTGTCGCGAAAATCAGAACTGCGACGCCGATTCCGGTCGCGCCGGACGCGCTTCCTTTGACTGCAAACCCAACAATCGTCACCAGGCAGGATACAGCGGCAAGCGCAAGCAAATACCAGGTATAATCCCCATTTTCCGTCTGATGCTTTGTAGACGCCTTCATCCGGCCGTAGTTAATGCCGGAGCCAGCAGCCGACGCAACCAGTCCCATTAACGACGTAAAGAACAGCATACGTCCCTGTCCGGCATCGCCAAGCTGACGGTTCAGAAACGGATACACCCCCAGAGACAGCACCATGTTCATAAATACCAGCGACACAATTCCATATAGAAGATCACCGGTAAACTTCTTTAAAAATCCCTTATTCAAGCGTTTTTATCCTCCGGTCTGTCCATATCCGGATGGTGAACCTGCACATACTGCGGCTGCATATGGTTCGGAACCTGCTTCTCCTTCGGCGGCAGCTTCATGTAGTCACCGTACTGCGTTTCCAGACACATATGCCAGTTGCGCGGGCCTGGGAACGTCTCGCCGTCAAGCGTTACCTCAACAGTCGGTACAAACCACTCCTTCTGATAAATCTGCCTGATGTCGCCGAACAGGTAATTGCCGTAGTAAACCCGATGCTTCTGCTTATTCCTTCCGGTTTCCAGACGGGATACTGCCTCATACCAGTGAACAATGGTGCGCGCCGGTATATGCTTTCCGATCGCGGAAAGAACACGGATCACCGCCCATGCCGCAGGCGTATAATCCTCCCGGTTCAGGCGGTAGCGATGCCCCATGCCCATACCGTAAACAATGGTAAGCAATCCACGGCAGAGCGTGTGAACCAGATCGCTGTCCGACACATCATCAATGACAAAAATATCAACAGCCAGCCGGTTGCAGATCCCGCTTCCGTAATATTGCTCTTCCTCACTGTCCGGACGGATCGCTGAATCAATCAGGACAACCCTCGCGACAAAATCAAACACCGCGTTTCCAAGCTCATCCGGCTCCACATATTGAAACTCCGGCTTCAGCTCCTTTGCCGCAATCCTGCGGAACTTCTCAAAGTCAGAACGCAGCATCGCCACGTCCGCGTCATCGTCCCACGGAATCGCTCTCTTATGGCGGACCGCGCCGAGCAGCGTTCCGCTGTCAATGACAAAATTGATCTTATGCTTCTTGCAGACCCGGTCAATCTCCCGCAGCACAATCAGATCGCCCTTATGAATACGATCGAGCGCCGCTCTGACATCTTCCTGCATCACTCCGCCTCCTTCTTGCCGGACTTCTTCTTTCTGGTCCGTTCCTGCGCTTCCGCAGCTTTTTTCTTTTTTTCAGAACTATTCTTCTTGTCCGCGGAATCCTTCTTATCTGCTGCTTTTCCATCAAATCCCGCTCCGCGGCCTGCTTCGCTCTCATCACCGGCAATTGTATCCGCAGCGGCATCGACATCCGCCTTCGGCACTCCCTTCCACAGCTCTGCATGTCCCGGAACAACCGGAGCAGTTCCCTTCGGGAAATTAATGCGCTCTTCCTCAATGACAAGCGGACGGTGTCTGACACGGTTGTTGATGCTCATAGTATACTCGCCCTGAAGCCCGATAAAAAAGAGAACTACGGAAAAGCAAAGGCTCATTCCGATTAAAAGAGGAGCCATCCCTGCATAAAACTGATCCCAGTGAATCAGCTTCATAATCAGATAGACAATTGCTACAAGAAGACAAACTATGCTTCCAAGCATACCAATAAAGGTTGCTAGCCTGACCGCTTTTGTATAAGAAGTAAAGCTGAGCATTGCCGCATCAAACAGACGGAAGAAATTATTGCTTGTCTTTCCTGCCCTGCGCTTTGGCTGCGTAAACTCGATATCCTTGCGCCGGAAACCAAGTTCCGCCACGATGCCGCGCAGAAACGGCGTGGAGTCGTCAAGCTGCTTTAAGACCTCAATAAATGCCCTGTCATAAAGAGCAAATCCGGTAAACTGCTCAATCTGCTCCACATCCGACATCTTTTTGATCAGCTTGTAATAGCAGCTGCGCAGCGCGTACATCAGCTTATTTTCCTGGCTTTTTGTCTTGATTGCCGCGACAATCTTGTAGCCCTCTTCCCATCCTTCCACAAACTTCGGAATCATAGTCGGCGGCTCCTGGAAATCCGCTGCCATCAGGATTGCGCAGTCGCCGTTTGCCTGAATCAGGCCATAGTACGGAGAATTGAACTGCCCGAAATTCTTTGCGTTGAAAATCGCGCGAATCCTCGGATTGGCCGCGCACAGACCGCGCAGCAGAACTCTTGTCTTATCCTGCGAGTCATTGTCAATAAAAATGATCTCGTAGTCATACTGCGGCAGCTTCTCCATCTCAGCAATCACCGCTTCGCTGATTGGAACGACATTCTCTTCCTCATTGAAGCAGGGAATTACGATGCTAATTGTTTTCATTTGAAAATCCTCTCTTATTTCCGCTGTTCCTTCGCCCAGGCAACGGTTCGGCGGATTCCTTCCTCAAAGTCCGTTTCCGGTACAAAGCCGGTATCCCGCATCAGCGTGGAAATATCCGCCTGCAGGTGCATCACCTGTCCCGGAAAATACGGACGCTCTCCAAGTCCGGCCTGCGCCTGCGGACCGACTGCCGCCCGGATTGCCTCGATATACTCCGCCAGCGGCCTCACCCTTCCGCTTCCGACACAGTACACACTGCCGTCCGTGCCGTATTCCGCGCACAAAAGCATCGCCTTCGCCGCGTCCCGGCAGTACAGATAATCCCACAGCTGGTCGCCCGCCGTATATGCCGGACGTTTTCCGTCAAGCATCTGGTTAATTCCGGACATCACCATCGTATACGAGTTGTCCCCTGGTCCGTACACGCTGAAAAAGCGCGTCCACACCTGGGCCATGCCATATTTATGACATTCTCCGCGGCTCATCTGACCGGCAGCCAGCTTTGCGATTCCATAACCGGTTTCCGGATTGACCGGACTGTCCGGCGCAAGCACATCCTTCGGCTTTCCGTACTCCGCCTGCGAACCGGCTCCGACAAAAACAGTACAGCCGTACCGCTCCGCCAGACGCACCGCATCCAGTGTATACGCGACATTTTTCAGCTGCAGATCGTAATCATTTCTCGCGTCTCCGTAGGTTCCGGACCATGCCAGATGAAAAAACGCGTCCGCGCCGCTCTGCGGCTCCAGATCCTTCAGATCCTCCAGCCCTGCTTCCACAATCGTCAGCATCGGATGCTCCGCCGGCAGGTTGCCGCGTTTCTTAGAACCGGGATGTACAAGCGCTGTCACGCGCACGCCCCGTTCCAGTAAAAGCGAGGTCAGCGCCGCGCCGATCATGCCTGTTGCGCCGCTAATCACTGCCCCCCGCAATGCTCTTCCTTCCATAAATAAAACTCCTTGTTTTTTCTGTCATGCAAAAAGACTGCATCCGCAGCCTTTTTTGACAATCGGATACAGTCTAGTATAACATCTTTCATATTCCTATGCAAGAGAGTTGATTTTTTCAGCTGCCGGTTACAGCAGTCTTTTTCAGCTTTTTCTTCCAGATGAACATCAGGCAGATGAAGTGAACCGACGCTGTCAGCGTCCAGGAAATCGGATAGGACACATACAGGCAGGCCAGCGTATGATTTGCCGCGAAGATCGTGTAAATGTAGACAACGCGGAGCAGGCACGCGCCAGTCAGCGATACCACCATCGGCAGAATCGAGTAGCCGAGGCCGCGCACACTGCCGACTAACGTATCCATGATGCCGCACAAAAGGTACGGAACTGCGATATAGCGCATACGCAGACGGCCGATTGCAATGACTTCCTCTGAATCTGTATAGATCCGCAGCAGCGTTCCGCTCGCTGCATACGCGCCGCAGCCGAATACAAGCCCGACGATGCAGACAAGCACCAGGGCGTAAATCGTAATCTTCGGGATGCGGTCCCGCTTGCCGCCGCCGTAATTCTGGCTGGTAAAGCTCAGATTGGTCTGATAAAACGCGTTCATTGCATTGTAGACGAAGCCCTCAATGTTCCCGGCTGCCGTATTTCCTGCCATCGCTGTGGAACCGAACGAGTTTACGGACGACTGGATCAAAACATTGGAAATCGAGAATACTGTACTCTGCAGTCCGGCCGGAAGTCCGATCCGCGCGATGTTCAGCAGCTTGTTCTTCACAATCCGGATCCGCTTCAGCTCCAGATGACACGCGCCCTCCTCCTTCATCAGGCAGCGCACCACCAGTCCCGCCGATACCACCTGGGAAAGCACCGTTGCAAGCGCAACACCCGCCACATCCATATGGAATACAATGACAAACAGCATGTTCAGCACTACATTGATCACGCCTGCAATACTCAGGAAAATCAGCGGCCGCCTGGTATCTCCGACCGCGCGCAGGATCGCGCTTCCGAAGTTGAACAGCATGATCACCGGCATTCCGGCAAAGTAAATCCGCATGTAAATTTCCGAACGGTCGATAACATTTTCCGGCGTATCCATCATTTCCAGAAGCGGGCGGCACAGCAGCACACCTACAGCAACCAGAAACAGTCCTGCAATCAGGCTGATCGCAACGGAGGTATGGACAGTCTCCTCTACATCCTTTGTCTTTCCCGCCCCGTAATCATGGGCAACAAGGACATTGGTTCCAACTGACATGCCGATAAACAGGTTAATCAGCAGGTTGCTCAGTGATCCGGTCGGGCTTAACGATGCCAGCGACTCTTCCCCGGCAAACTGACCGATGACAACGATATCCGCTGCATTAAACAGCAGCTGCAAAATTCCTGACAGCATAACCGGCACCGCAAACCGGATCATCTTTCCAAGCAGCGGCCCGTTACACATATCCATCTCATATGACTTGCTCAAGTAACTCCCCCTTATCGCTTCAGACTCCATGCCGAACAGTCCCAGATCTGCGCGCCGAGCGCCTGATAAAACTCCGGCTCATGGCACACCATCAGAATGCTTCCCTTGTACTCCTTTAGCGCGGCCAACAGAGACTCCTTCGCGTCCGCGTCCAGATGGTTGGTCGGCTCGTCCAGAAGCAGCACATTGGTTTCCTGATTCATCAGCTTGCACAAACGTACCTTTGCCTGCTCGCCGCCGGACAGCACGCGCACCTGACTTTCGATATGCTTTGTCGTCAGCCCGCATTTTGCAAGCGCCGACCGCACCTCATACTGTGTCCAGGACGGAAACTCCTTCCAAACCTCCTCCATGCAGGTTGTTCCAGGCTCTTCGCTGATTTCCTGCTCAAAGTAGCCGATCTGCAGGTAATCACCCTGCTCAACCATACCGGAATACGGGCGGATCAGTCCAAGAAGGCTCTTTAAAAGTGTCGTCTTTCCAATTCCATTCGCGCCGACCATAACAATCCGGTTTCCACGCTCCATATCAATCGAAAGCGGAGAAGACAGCGGCTCGTCATAGCCAATCACCAGCTGATCGGTATGGAACAGCACCTTTCCTGAGGTTCGTCCCATCTTAAAGTGAAACTCTGGCTTCGGACGGTCCTTCTCCAGCGTGATCACATCCATCTTATCCAGCTTCTTCTGGCGGGACATTGCCATATTTCTGGTCGATACCCGCGCCTTGTTCCGCGCAACAAAGTCCTTCAGCTGCGCAATTTCCTGCTGCTGACGGTTGTACGCCGCCTCTAGCTGGGACTTCTGTACTGCGTAAACCTCCTGGAAATGGTCGTAGTCTCCGACATAGCGGGCCAGTTTCTGATTTTCCATGTGGTAAATGATGTTGACCACGCTGTTTAAAAACGGAATATCGTGAGAAATCAGGATAAACGCGTTTTCATAGTTCTGCAGATACCGCTTCAGCCACTCGATATGCATGGTATCGAGATAATTGGTCGGCTCATCCAAAAGCAGGATATCCGGCTTTTCCAGCAGCAGCTTGGCAAGCAGGACTCTGGTTCTCTGTCCGCCCGACAACTCGGTCACATCGCTGTCGAGTCCCAGACTGTCCAGTTCAAACGCTCTCGCAACCTCGTCCACCTTGGAATCGATCATGTAGAAATCATGGGCCGTCAGCAGATCCTGCAGCGTTCCCATCTCTTCCATCAGATCATTCAGCTCATCCTCGGAGGCCTCTCCCATCTTCGTGCAGATCTCGTTGATCTGCTCTTCCATCTCATACAGGAAGGTAAATGCAGACTGCAGCACGCCGCGGATTGTCATTCCCTTTTCCAGTACCGTGTGCTGATCCAGATAACCGGCGCGGACATGCTTCGACCACTCGACTTTTCCTTCCTCCGGCGGCAGCTTGCCGGTGATAATGTTCATAAATGTGGACTTTCCTTCTCCGTTTGCGCCGATCAGGCCGATGTGCTCTCCCTTCAGCAGACGGAACGACACATCCTGAAAAATAGCTCTGTCGCCGAATCCGTGGGACAGGTGCTCTACATTTAATATACTCATATTTCCTCGCATTCTGTTCTCTTGTTATTACGTCTGAAAGGAGTACAGGCAAACTGTGCCTGTACTCCTTTGGTCAGCCATCAGCAGCGCGCCGCGCCAAAAAAGCGGCGGCGCACTGCCAACGGACAGCTCATTTTCATTTTATTTTCTTTACTTTACAGTTGCGAGCAGGTCGGACAGCTTCTTTGCGGAATCGTCGATACTGGTTCCCTTTACGCCTGCATAGAATTTGATCTTCGGCTCGGTACCGGACGGGCGGACACAGAACCACGCGTCATTCTCCAGCTCAAAGTACAGAACGTTGGACTTCGGAAGACCGGTTGTTGTCTTCTCGCCGGTTGCCAGGTCAACAACCACATCGTTCTTGTAATCGCGGAACTTCAGTACCTTATACTCGCCGATCTGAGTCGGGGTATCCTTACGGTAAGCGTCCATCATATCCTGCATCTTCTTTGCGCCGTCCGCGCCCTTGAAGGTAAGGGATACCTGATCTTCCTTATAGTAACCATACTTCTCGTACATCTGGATCATCTTGTCCCACAGCGTGATGCCCTGCTTCTTGTAGAACGCAGCAGCCTCACACAGCGTCATAACGGCAACAACCGCATCCTTATCTCTTGCGTGTGTACCGACCAGGCAGCCGTAGCTCTCTTCAAATCCGAATACATACTCGTTGCTTCCGGTCTGCTCAAACAGCTTGATCTGCTCGCCGATATACTTGAATCCGGTCAGGCACTCGATGAACTTCATGCCGTAAGCCTTTGCAACTGCCTGCGCCATGTTGGTGGAAACAATGGTCGTTACCAGCGCGCCATTTGCCGGAAGGATTCCAAGCGCCTGCTTCTGCTCCATCTCATACTCGCAGATCAGCATACCGGACATATTTCCGGTAAATACCTTATACTCGCCGGTCTTGGTGTCCTTTGCGTAAACACCGAGACGGTCTGCATCCGGGTCGGTTGCCAGAACCAGATCCGCGTCCTTCTCAGCCGCTAACTTCAGAGCCAGCTCAAAGGTTCTCTTATCCTCCGGGTTCGGATACGGTACGGTCGGAAAGTTTCCGTCCGGCTTCTCCTGCTCCGGAACCACATAAACGTGGGTGAAGCCAAGCTCTTCAAGAACACGGCGTACCGGCACGTTTCCGGTTCCGTGCAGAGGCGTATAGACAACCTTCAGGGAGGAAGCCATCTCTTTGATTACTTCCGGATGAAGCACCAGCTTCTTCAGAGCGGCCATATACTGATCGTCGATATCCTTGCCGATTACCTGGTACAGCCCCTTTGCCTGCGCGTCTTCTCTGGTCAGCTTCTTAATTTCGGCATAGTCGGTAATTGCGTTTACTTCATTAATAATCGCAACATCATGCGGAGGCGTTACCTGCGCGCCATCCTCCCAGTATACCTTATAGCCGTTGTACTCCGGCGGGTTGTGGCTTGCGGTCACAACAATACCTGCCGTGCATCCAAGCGTGCGGAGCGCAAAGGACAGCTCCGGGGTCGGACGAAGCGAATCAAACACATAAGCCTTGATGCCGTTTCCTGCCAATACGCATGCTGCAGTATCCGCGAACTCCGGAGACATATGACGGGAATCGTAGGCAATCGCAACACCCTTTGCCTGAGTTCCATGCTTTAAGATATAATTGGCAAGACCCTGACTTGCCTTTCCTACGGTATAGATATTCATGCGGTTGGTTCCGGCTCCGATTACACCGCGCAGACCGCCGGTTCCGAACTCCAGCTCCTTATAAAAACGATCAAAGATCTCGTCCTCATTCTCTGCGATTGCTTTCAGCTCTGCCTTCGTCTCCGCGTCAAAAATCGGAGCGGTACACCAGTACTCATAGCTCTTCTTGATATTCTCGTCCATCTTCCTTACCCTTTCTATTAAAATATATATTATCCGCCGCCGTCTGCAAACGCAGGCTGACAGCCTGACAACTGCATTGATCTCAACTACAATTTTATCATTTGTACGCGCCTATGTCCATCCATTTTTTCAAATATCCAGCATTCCTTTTATTATTGTTTGATTACTGTTCACGCTGCACTCAAACAGTAACGGATTTTGCCGATGCTTCGCA
>CAJMMH010000074.1 GCA_905214365.1 uncultured bacterium | reverse complement strand
GCAGTTATTTGGTTATGAGCAAGTAGCGAAGCGGATTGCGAATATCCGCTTGACAGGAAATAAAAAGAGGGAGTCCGTGAGGGCTCCCTTTTGGCATATCGGTTGGCGGGGCGCCAAAAGAACCGAAAAAAGAAAAAGGAAGAAAGCAGGAAAATAAATGATGAGAAACAAGAATGAACTTCTTTTTGCGATGATTGCGTATGATGCAGGAGATGCAAAGCGAATCCAGCATTTTCTGAAGGTATATCAATTTGCGAAGCTGATCGGCGAAATGGAAAATCTGGATCCGGAAACGCAGCAGACATTGGAAACAGCAGCGATTGTACATGATATCGGAATCAAAAAAGCAATTGAAACGTATGGAAGCGGCGCGGGACCGTATCAGGAAGAACTGGGACCTGATGAGGCGAGAACAATGCTGCAGAAGCTTGGATATCCAGAAACAGTGATTGAGCGGGTATGTTATCTGGTTGGTCATCATCATACGTACACAAAAATAGATGGAATCGATTATCAGATTCTGGTAGAAGCGGATTTCCTTGTCAACCTGTTTGAAAACGGAACCGATATGGATGGGTGCAGAAATGTGATGGAGAAGATCTTTAAGACAGAGACCGGGAAAAAATTGCTGATGGAAATGTTTCTGGGACATTAATATAAACAATGGTTTCAGACTAAAATAACTATTTTTTAAATAATAATTATTTTGTATAAATAGAAATTTGACATTAATAAAAGGCTGTTGAACGGCATGTCAATGCGAATGCAGCAGCCTTTTTGTACTGTTCCGGATGTTTATTCCAGATACTTATTCCGGATTGCAAGTTCCTCTTCTTCTGTCAGACCGACAGCATCTCGCAGAAAGTTCTGAATGGTTCCGTAGTTTTTCGCAACAAGATCGTAGAAGTAGTGAAGATACTCAATGTGTGCGAGCCAGGTATATTTTGTCATATAAACGGCGACCTCGGGAGAGCAGTCAGCGGGAAGCGTTTTCTGGATGTCGGCAATTTCCGCGTCAGCTTCCTTTTGTTTGTAGAGATTGGTGGCAAGATAATCGGCTTCAATATCCTCTTTGGAAACCTGCAGGACTTCGCATAAAAGAACAGCAAGGATACCGGTGCGGTCTTTTCCGCCTGCACAGTGCCATAAAACGCCGCCGTCTGCCTGGATCAGCATCTGAAAGAACGTGTGCATCTGATGGAAGGTATAGGGAACGGCCGCGTAGTCAGCGTAGTAGCTGGACATTTCATGGAAAAAGACCTTTGGATCTTTTGTGGCTTTTTCAATTGCCTCTTTCCGCAGCTCTTCCCGCGATTTTTTATCTTTGGCAATTCCGGCATTGCGTTCCGGATTTAGTGGCAATGTGATATGAGTGATGCCGTCAATTTCCTGATCCGGCTGTTCGGTGTATTCTTCCAGGTTCCGGAGATCAAGGACATAGCGGACTCCAATCTCTTTTAATTTTTTCATATCGGCTGGTGTCGCGTTGTGCAGATGGTCGCTGCGGAAAAGCAGTCCGCTTTTAATTGTCTTCCCGGAAGCGCTGATCATGCCGCCGAGATCACGCAGATTGTTCATGCCTTCAAAATCAATGTGTTTGCTGAGCATTGTTTTTCCCCCCTGTGGTAAGTAATGTACTCTCGGAATCTCTTATGCACCTGCCTTTGCGGCTGATTTTCTGCCGTAGATGTCTGAATTTTATCAACGTACGCGCCGCGTACGCCTCAAAAATTCAGGCACCTCCGACAAAAAATCCTCTCGCAAATTCAGGTACAACGAGATTCCGAGAGCACATAAGTAATATACTCTCGGAATTTTTATGCTGCTATTGCGGGAGTATTGGTCATGCATTTTCAAAATGTAAGGTAAGTCTATTGTACGAAGGATTTTGAAAAAAAGCAAGTCGAATTTTGTAAATATAAAATTGAAAAGAGCCCAAAAAGGATTGTGGAGAACTGGAAAAAATATTTGTGAAAAACATATAAAAAAGTTTGGATAATCATCCGAAATGAAATGGAAATACGGATGCTATGCAAATTGAGGGATTGACATTTCAAGAAAACATGGTACGTTGATAATAAGAAATTTGAGTGGGTCAGGTCAATTCTGATAAAATTGAAATGAAATAGGAGGAGCGGAAAATGGGAACTTTAAAGTGGTATGCACCGGCAAATCAGCAGGAGATTACGGATATTGCGCTTCATTATGTGTTTGAAGCGGAGCCGGGAGCGAAGGCGTACACGATATTTGCATCGAAGAATCCGGATTTTTCGGAGGCAAGAACAATTCAGGTGCCGCAGAAGGAAGGCTGCGAGGATGCATATTATCTGCCCGAAGATGATGAGCTGCTGGAAGCCGGGGAGTGGTACATAAAGGCGGTATCGGATCGGGGAACGGAAACCGATGTGATCCGGATTTTGGTAAATGATGTGCATTCCAAAGCGCCGCTGAGGACGCAGATTACAAGAGAGCATCCGTTTTTTACGATTTTTGATCACAGTATTCATCGCACCGGCGCGGAGTATGATGTACTGCCGGAGGATCTGAAAGAATACGCGGCGATTATGGGAGGAGCCGGGTGGTCAAGCGGGCCGGAAGAACTGCTGGAAAAGAATATGGCATTCGATGCGCTTGGATATCCGTGGGTCACTCATTTCTTTTCGCATGCAGAGGTAATTAACGGGAAATATGTGATTGTGCCGCTGCCGGTTGCCGAGCAGATTCTGGCATCCGCGAAGAATCTGAAAGCGGTGGTCGGTCTGGAGATTTACATGGGGGTCCGGGCAGAAGATGACTGGGTAAACCGGATTTATCAGCGTGTTGTTATGCTGTGCGGTAAGTACGGAATCCCGTTTTTGCATACCGATGGAAACCGCAATGACATTGATCTCGCGGCAGTGATCCGCCGCCCGGTATTTACCGATGTGCTGCGGGAATATTCGGATTATGTGGTCTTTTCGTACAAGCAGAATCATGCGAATGCTTCGTATTCCTGTTATGGAGCGATTCTAGGCGCGTGGATGGACGGGATTGCCGGAAATATCGGGATTCAGGCAGAAAACTGGTATTGGAATGATGCTGGTTTCTGCGATGATATCGGCGGGTATTACGGATATTTGCAGGGAAATGAGCAGCAGATTCCAGCAGTCTTTTCCGCGCAGATGCTGCTGCCGGGATTGTCGCTTGGCGCGTGCTATTATTCCATGGAGGGCGAAGGCTGGCTGATTCAGATGCGCGGGACGGATGAGTATGAATATTCGCCGCAGGGAATCGCAATGCTGTCGCTGCTGCGGATGATAATTCAGCATCATCTGATTCCGGCAAAGGAAGAGGTTTTGGGACAGATTCGGGCTGTAATTGACGCGGATGGCTGCGGAAAAGACTGGGGAGATGCCTGGGAAGGCGGCATATTCCGCAAAACATTCCAGAATCTTTACGGGATTCTTCATACAAAGGAGCTATTTCCGAAGCAGCTGCGTTATTTTTATCTGCCGTTTGCGAGTGAGAGAAAGGATGCGTTTTCCGGATATCATCTGGTGAATATAAAGGAAATCGGAGAACCGGAGGACGCAAACCGGATTCTGAATGCGTGGTATCCGAAATGGTTTGACGGAGACGCGTACCTGACGCGAAGCGGGAAGAATGTTGTTTTGATGAACAGCAGGGAGAATACAGATCAGGCGCAGTGGTATGACTTGAAGCTGAAGGATGCAGTTTCCGATTTTCCGTTGATTGAACGGATTTCCGGCACGGTGGAGCTGTGGCAGTACGCGGTGCTTTCTCACGAAAATGGAATTGTGCTGATCCACGCAAACGCACGGAAAGGATCTGTGTTTGAGATGCAGCTGAAGCCGAAGGCAGGAGTGACATTAAAGCTGACATCAAGGACAGAAGGAGCCGTATTGCGCTATGACGAGGCGGCAGAATGCTGTGTCTTTTCCTTTACGGGCAGCGACCAGCCGGTGGAGTGTGTGATTTCAGCAAGTGAGAGTATGGGAGAGGATGCAAAAGCACTGCTGTTGGAACCGTTGGCAAACCGTCCGTTTGACGAGATCTATCTGTCGGATCAGAAACCGGTGTGGATTCAGGGAACGGAAAAGGGTGTTCCGACCGTGAATTATATGGCAAATCTGATGTACGGAAAGCTGCCGATTTCGATTAATGCGATCCGTTATCCGCATGGAATCAGTATGCCGAGAAAGAGTGCGATTGTGTACCGGCTTGATGGCGCATACTCCAGGCTTACGATGACGGTTGGCTTTGATATTGATGTATGGATGCCGATTATTGTCAATCATACGGATATTGTATGGGATCGGTATGAGAAGGAAATCTCTATTGTGCTGAAGATTTATGGGGATGATCAGCTGATTTATGAATCGCCGGTGCTTACAAGTACGCACGACTGCCGCGTTGTTACGCTGGATGTGAAGGGAATCAGGGAGCTTCGGTTTGAGATGGACGGCGAAATCGTTCAGAAGCCGCTGTGGTGCGCAATCACAGGAACGGCAGACCGATATCTGTATGATACGTCAAAGGCGGATAATATTCCGACGGCAGAGGTTTATCTGGATCTGGGAAATCCGGTTCTGGAAAAGTAAGAAGTATGTTCTGGAATTGCTATAAACCTCAATGGCGGGTGAATAGAAAATGCCGAAGATATATGAAGGTGCGAGGGGAAAGCAAAGGCAGATAAGGATCAGAAGATTCCGGCAGTGTATATGTGCTGCCGGAATCTGTTTTTTTACTTTACAGGAAATTGCTTTCCTGTAAAGTAAAAAACGCTCCGCGGGGATGCGCACTGCGACGTACAATGTAGATGTCGCAAGCGACCGCCGCAGGCGCGAGAATGTGCCAGGGCACATTCTTTGTTCTGTCATTCAGGCTATTCGCCGCAGGTAGAAAATCCCGCAGAGCAGGATGCTTTTTGTATGCCGCTGCAGGCGGAGCATGAGACGGCAGAAACCGGCAAAGACTAGAAGACAATCAGAGGGAGGACAGCAGATGAGACAGTTAAAAGGCGGCTATACATGTTATGGACAGGAAATCGGCATTCTGATGCTGGATACGGTATTTCCAAGAGTAATCGGTGATATCGGAAATGCGAGGACATTTCCATTTCCGGTACGGTACTATGTGGTGAAAAATGTATTTACCGGGAAAAAGCTTCCGCGGGACGCAAATGAGGTGCTGTTAAATGCGTTCATCAGGGCAGCAAGGGAACTAGAAGCGGAAGGATGCCGGGCGATTACGACATCCTGCGGATTTCTTGCCGGATTTCAGCGGGAGCTTGCGGACGCAGTTTCCATTCCAGTCTTTACGTCTGTGCTTTCCCTGGTACCGATGATTTATCCAATGATCGGACGGAACCGTACCATCGGAATTTTCACCGAACGGGCGGAGTTTATGACGGAATATCTGTTCAATAAAGTAGGCTGGTCCTCGAAGGAGATTCCGGTGCGGATTGGAAGCCTGCCGGAGCAGTCGGCCTTTAACAAGCTGGTCATTTATGACAGCAAACAGGGCGATGAGGATGAAATTCGCAGCAATATCGAGGCAATGACTAAAAAATTTATGGAAGAAAATCCGCAGACCGGAGCAATCGTATTGGAGTGTCAGAATTTCGCGCCGTATGGATCGCTGATTCAGGAGATCAGCGGCGTTCCGGTATTCGGTATCAATCAGCTGATTGCGTTTATGGAGTCCGCTGTGTGCTATCCGCAGTATTAAACGCAGTTCGAGAAGTCTTCCAGGCAGAATCGCGCTGCGGCAGAGCGGAATGATATCGCAAAGGCGGTCAGCTGCAGGCGAGGAGTCCTGCTTTACGGGATTCCATTTCAGAAAGAAAGGAACAAAGAGAATGGCAAAAGTACTTGTGACAGAACCGATTAATGAAAAAGGAATCGAACTGCTGAAGCAGCATGGGATTGAAGTAATAGAAGGAACAGGAATTGAAGAAGAAACGGTGATACGGGAGGCACAGGGCTGTGAGGGAATCCTGACGAGAAACGCCCATCTGACTGGGAAAATCATGGATGCGTGCCCGGATCTGCGCGTCATCTCCATGCATGGCGTCGGCGTAGACTGCATTGAGGTGGACGAGGCGACAAAGCGGGGAATCCAGGTGACCAATGCGGCGCAGTCCAATCAGAGCGCCGTTGCGGAGTATACCATCGGCCTGATTCTGATGCTCGCGAAAAATTCGGTAGACTACAACAACGGACTGAAAAAAGGCGATATGGAGGTGCGCAGGCACTTAGGACAGAATGTAGCGGGAAAGACGCTGGGCATCATCGGCATGGGAAACATCGGGACGCAGGTAGCGCGCATGGCGAGCCAGGGACTGAATATGAAGATCATTGGCTACAACCGCCATATCAGCGGGATTGAAACGTTTGCTTATGGCGTGTTATGCGGAGACATGGAGGAAGTCATCAAAAGCGCGGATTATCTGTCCCTGCATCTGCCGGGAAGCGCGTCCACCCGCCATCTGATCGGGAAAAAGGAGCTTTCCTGGATGAAGGAAAGTGCGTATCTGATCAACACCGGACGAGGGGAAGTCATTGATGAGGAGGCATTGATCGGGCTGCTGCGGGAAAAGAAGATCCGCGGCGCGGCGTTGGATGTATTTGAAGGAAATCTCCCCAAGCGCGACAATCCGCTTCTTTCCATGCCCAATGTTATTGTGACGCCGCATACGGCGGCATTTACCGTCGAGGCGTTAGAGCGCATGGCGTACCAGGCAGCGCTCGGCATCGTTGAAGTTATCGAAAACAAGCCGGTATCGTATCCGGTCAACAAGCTTCACGATAGCTTTGAGGACGGCAAGGAAGTAAAGCAGGTAATGGATTACTTCCGGTATGAGTTTGGATTCCGGGAATAATCAGCAGCAGAAACAGAAAAAGCGGCAGATCGCCAAAAGGGCGGCTGACGCTTTTTCTGTTTCTTTGGTATTGGGAAACAAAAGATAGACAGGTCGGGAGATTGTTAGTATAATAAAGTCAGAGATTGACGGAATATAGTGGGTGAGACAGAACCTTATATTTCGGCAGGGAGGAGAAGATATGAAAAAAAATCAGATCAGACGGCTGTGTGCCTGGCTGCTGACCTGTGTGCTGATCTGTTCGGTTCTGCCTATCCCATGTATGGCAGAAGAGACAGCGGCACAGGACGAGCAGCAGGAAATGGAATTTCTGACAGAAGCAGAGCTTTTGCCGGAGACAGAGAGTGAATTGCCAGCTGACGGCGGGAGCGTTGAACAGGAAGAGATATCGGATATCAGTGAAGAAAGTCCGGAAGAGCCGGCAGCAGAACCTGAAATAACGGCAGCGGAGACCGCGGCTGCGGAAGAGACTGCCGCAACAGAAGAACCGGCAGAGGAAGTGTTTTCGGAAGCAGAGTCGGCGGAAGAATCCATGTCTGAAGAATCTTCAGAAGCAGAGTCCGTAAGTGAGCCGGAATCCACAGAAGATGAGATTACGGAAGCAGAGACGACAGAGGAAGTGACCGACGAAGAAACCACGGAAGATGAGACAACGGAAGAAGAGACGATAGAAGAAACAACCGATGAGGAAAAAAGCACGGAAGAAGAGACGATAGAAGAAACAACCGATGAGGAAAAAGGCACGGAGGAAGAGACGATAGAAGAAACAACCGCTGAGGAGAGCACGGAGGAAGAGCTTCTGGAAAACGATATTGAACAGATTCTGTCTCAGCCGCTGCTGCAGGATCTGGGCGAGGTTTCCGAAATTCTGAAGATTAATTCCTGCCGGATCAGCGGAAGCCAGGTTGTCATTGAAGGAAAAAGCACGATCCCGTTTTCAACGGCAGATCATAAGCTGTATTTATTTGAACAGAAAATGTATCAGTACGAGATCAGCGGAAAGCCGGCGGCATCTATTCAGCAGAAAAGTGACGGAACCTTCCGCTTTCAGATCCCGTTACGGCAGAATACTGCGGAAAGCAGAATTAATTCCAAGTTTTTTGCCGGTGTAAAGTTCAGAAATGGAACTTACTTTGCTTTGAGCAACGGCCACTTCATTACCAATCCGGAGGCGTTGGCATCCAATCAGTCAGCGTATCCTGCGGCAAGAAGCAAAAAGGGACTTCTGACAGAGTTTTACTGGGGAACCGATATGGAAGAGCTTGGTCTGAGCCATGCGAATGTCAACTTCTTTATTGATCTTCTGGTAAACGGATCCGGGATTTCCTATACATACAACGGAAAGAACTATCAGTTTTCATCCGAGTATGTGGGAATTCTGGATCGGCAGGTTACAACGCTTCAGAAGAGCGGAATCATAGTAACCGGTGTGCTGGTCTGCCGTCCGGGCGCTACGCCGTTCAATTATCCGGGAATCGGAAACGCCGGAACGATACAGGGATGGAACGTTGTGACCAATGAGGGAGTCGAGTATGTATCAGCGCTGCTTCATTTCCTTGCGGAGCGTTATGAGCGCAGCGATAACGCGTACGGCCATGTCGCGAACTGGATTGTCGGAAATGAAGTAAATGCGGAGTCTGTCTGGAACAATATGGGGCATCCAGGGGTTGAAACATACGCGAAATATTACGCCAATATGGTTCGTATTACGTATCAGGCAATGAGAAGTGTCTGCAGCCATGCAAGAGTTTTCATTTCCTTGGATATGTTCTGGGATCATGTGGCAAGTTCAGAGCGGTATGATGGAAAAAAGATCCTGGTTCTGGTGAATCAGTATCTGAAAGCAGAGGGAGATATCCCGTGGGGTGTGGCGTATCATCCGTATGCGAATCCGCTGTCGGAGCCGGAATTCTGGAATGACCATGCGGAGCAGAATGAAAACGCAGGCTTTATTTCCATGCAGAATATTTCTGTATTAACCAATTATCTGCAGTATGACTGGATCCGTGATCCGGACGGATCAGTAAAACATGTGATTCTGTCAGAGGAAGGCTTTACATCGTATTCGGAAAATCAGGGAAATACGGAATGGAAACAGGCCGCGGCGTATGCCTATGCGTATTATATCGCGGAGGCGAATCCGTATATTGATGCAATTATTGTGATGCGTCAGAGGGATGCGGATGTTGAGGCCAATGTGGGACTTCATCAGGGACTGTGGTACGACAATACAGAAAAAAATTTCTTCACATATGGAAAAAAGCCGGTATGGACGGTGTGGAAATACGTGGATACGGCACATTCATTTGAATATACCGATTCACTGGCATCGATTGTCGGACTGTCATCTTTCTCCAGCGTTTATGGAAGTGTAATGGCTTCAAAGAAACGAACCGTATCGGTTGGAACCGGAGGCACGGCATCCGGATTTAATGGCAGCGCAGCGCTTGCGGATAACTGGAGTCCCCAGTATATGGTAAGCGGATTCCAAAAGAGCGGTTCTTCGATTCAGGTAACTGCCGGCGCAAACAGTCCGTACGCGTACAGCGGAATCGTCTGGAACGGAAACGCCAATTTTTCCTCCAAACGTTATTTTGGATTTGATTTCAATGGAACCGCAGGCGCGTCGCAGAACCTTCGCGTGCGGATCCGGTTTAACAGCGGAGAGAATGTATACGAGACGGAAATTCCGGTACTGAAGAATACTCAGCAGAAGCTGTACGCGGATCTGGGAGGATGGTCAGGAAAGTCTTCGGTAAATAAAATTCAGATCTGGGTGCAGCAGGATGGAACGGATCTCTGGCAGAATGGCTCCTATACGGTGTCGGGGATCTGCCAGGCGTCTTCTCTGGCAAAGAAAGAGACAGCGACAATCAAGATCCAGGAGGCCAAGGTCAGCAAAACAACGTCCACAGGCTTTGACCTGTACTGCAAAGTCACAAGTACCAAATCACTTTCAAGAGTCGAGTATTCGGCATGGTATGTAGCGGAAGGTACAGACACTGCCGTTACAAAAAATGGAACCGTCAGCGGGAAAACCTCAACGGCGCATTTTGATGTCAGTGAGTTCGGCGGAAAGACCGGAGTGTATGAGGTGCGGATTGTCGCGTATGATTCTGATGGAAGAGCATCGAAAGATACCATTGTCAGTGTTACGGTCAAGGGAAGGGCAGAAGCGCTGAAAATAACGAATCATTATGCATCGCAGGTCAGCATATCCGGATTTTATATTACGCTGGAAGCATCCAGTGACTATGGGCTTTCCGATACATCGTCCGTGGCAGTCTGGTCTGTTACTGGCTGGCAGGATGATCTGAAATGGTATCCTCTTAATTTCAGCAATGGAACAGCCAGAGTCTGGATTCCGGTATCCGCGCATAAAAATTCAACCGGTGAATATAACTGCCATGCTTACATACGGGATAACGGAGGCAATAGAGGTGAAGGGCAACAGTTTCTCAACCTCAAGTCCGTCTTCAAAGG
>CAJMMH010000073.1 GCA_905214365.1 uncultured bacterium | reverse complement strand
ATGTACTCTCGGAATCTCTTATGCACCCGGCTTTGCGGCTGATTTTCCGCCGGAGATGTCTGAATTTTATCAACGTACGCACCGCGTACGCTTCAAAAATTCAGACACCTCCGACAAAAAATCCTCTCGCAAAGCCAGGCACAACGAGATTCCGAGAGCACATAAATAAAACAGGGAGAACCACGATGAATTTCAGTGAATATATCAGAGCCGAGAGCCTGGAGCAGGCGTATCAGCTCAATCAGAAAAAGAGCAGCCGGATTCTCGGCGGGATGATCTGGATGAAAATGAGCCGCGCGCACTTTAAGACGGTGATTGATCTGTCCGGTCTTGGGTTAGAACGGATTGAAGAAACAGACGAAGCGTTTGAAATCGGATGTATGGCAACACTTCGGCAGCTGGAGCTGCACGAAGGATTGAATCGGGCGACAGATGGAGCGGTGAGACACTGCGTAGAGAGCATTGTCGGCGTACAGCTGCGCAATCTGGCAACCATTGGCGGAAGTTTGTTTTCGAGGTTCGGCTTTTCGGACATTCTGACCTGCTTTCTTGCGCTTGACTGCGATGTGGAGCTGTACCATGTGGGGAGAATGTCCCTTGCTGCGTTTGCACAGATGAAGCGGGATCGGGATATTCTGGTGCGTGTGATCGTGAGAAAAACGCCGCGCCGTGTCTGTTATCTGTCGATGCGCAACACCAGAACCGATTTTCCGGTGCTGACCTGCGCGGTATCGCTGCTGCCGGATGAAAATCAGCCGAATCAAATTGAGGAAGCGCGCGTGGTAATCGGCGCGCGTCCGGGAAAAGCAGCAGTCTATGAATTGACAGAGAAAGAGAAGGAAATGCTTGCCGGACAAGAAGAGACTGCATGCCGGTCCATTGCCGACGCGGTCGGCGCGTGGGTACAGGTTGGCTCCAACATGAGAGCCGGAGCGGAATACCGCAGGCATCTGGCAAAGGTGTTGACAAGGCGGGCACTGGAGTCCCTGATGGGAGCAAAAACGCAGTCCGGTACAGAAATTCAGCATGGCGGGGGAACTGACGCAAAAGCTGAAATACCGAGCAAAGCAGGAGCAGGCGCAGAGAACAACCCGGTCAGCAAAGCCGGAATGAAATCAGAGGAGGCGGCTGAATGCAGATAACAGTAACATTAAACGGAAAAAAACTGACGGAGGAAATCGCGCCGGATCTGCTGCTGATTGATTTTCTGCGCGCGCACGGATGCTTCAGTGTGAAGCGCGGCTGCGAGACGTCAAATTGCGGGCTCTGTACCGTATTTCTGGACAACATTCCGGTGCTGTCCTGTTCTGTGCTTGCGGCAAGGGCGAATCAGAGGCGTGTGGATACACTGGAGGGACTGCAGGAAGAAGCGGCAGAGTTCGGCGCATTTCTGGCGGATCAGGGAGCGGAGCAGTGCGGCTTCTGCAATCCGGGCATGATTATGAATACAATCGCGCTTCTTCGGGAAAATCAGTCACCCACAGATGATGAGATCCGGGCGTGGCTGGCAGGAAACCTGTGCCGCTGCTCCGGATATGAAGGACAGCTGCGGGCAATCCGGGCATTTATCGCATGGAGACAGGGGGAAAAGGCATGAAGTATGTAAATCAGCCGGTAAGAAAAAAGGACGCGATGGCGTTGGTAACCGGAAAGCCGGTATTTCTTGACGATCTGCCCGCGGACGGTTATCTGGTCGTCAAGGTGCTGCGGAGCCCGCATGCGAGAGCGGTTATTCAGTCCATCCGCACGGACGCGGCAAAAAAGGTTCCGGGAATCGAAGCGGTTTATACCTGGGAGGATGTGCCGCAGTCCCGGTTTACGATGGCAGGGCAGACCTATCCGGAGCCAAGTCCGTATGACCGTCTGATTCTGGACCGGCAGCTGCGCTATATCGGCGATCCGGTGGCAATTGTAGCGGGAGAAACGGAGCAGGCGGTAGACCGGGCGCTGAAGCTGATAAAGGTCACGTATGAAGTGCAGGAGCCGCTGCTTGATTTTACAAAGGCAAAGGATAATCCGATTCTGGTGCATCCGGAGGATACCTGGAGATCGCTCTGTCCGGTCGGAGCGGATCAGAACCGAAACCTCTGTGCCAGCGACAGCAGCGGGGACGGTGACGTAGAGGCAGTTCTGAAGGCATGCGATGTGGTGCTTGAACGCACCTATCATACCCGCGCGAATCAGCAGGCAATGATGGAAACCTTCCGGACTATGTGCAGCATCGACGCGTACGGCAGGCTTCAGGTCGTCAGCTCAACGCAGATCGTATTCCATGTGCGCCGGATTCTTTCCAACGCGCTCGGTATTCCGAAGTCAAAGATTCATGTGATGAAGCCGAGAATCGGCGGCGGCTTCGGCGCAAAGCAGACGGTAGTAGCCGAGGTGTTTCCAGCGTTTGTTACCTGGATGACAAAGAAGCCGTCAAAGATGATCTACACCAGAGAAGAGACGCAGACTGCATCAACGCCGCGCCACGAAATGCAGGTAACTGTCCGGCTCGGCGCGATGAAGGACGGAACGATGAAGGCGCTCGATGTCTATACGCTGTCCAATACGGGCGCGTACGGAGAGCATGGGCCGACAACGGTAGGACTGTCCGGACATAAGTCGATTCCGCTGTATGGAGCGTTAGAGGCATGGCACTTCGCCTATGATGTTGTTTATACGAATGTCATGTCGGCGGGCGCTTACCGCGGCTATGGAGCGACACAGGGTCTGTTCGCGGTGGAAACAACCGTCAATGAGCTGGCATCGGTGCTGAAGCTGGATCCGATTGCGCTGCGGGAAAAGAATATGGTGCGTCAGGGACAGAAGATGCCTGCCTACTATGGCGAGGTGACCAACAGCTGTGCGCTGGATCGATGTCTCCTGCGTGCAAAAGAGATGATCGGCTGGGACGAAATCTATCCGTCTCGCCGGATGGAGGATGGAAGCATCCAGAGCGTCGGAATCGCAATGGCGATGCAGGGATCCGGAATTTCCGGAGTCGATGTCGGATCGGCAGGGATGAAGCTTGGTGAGGATGGCCTGTATACACTGTCGATCGGCGCGGCAGATATGGGAACCGGGTGCGATACGATTCTTGCGCAGATGGCGGCGGAATGTATGGACTGTCCGGTTGATTCAGTCAGCGTCATTGCAGCGGATACGGACGCGTCTCCGTACGATTCCGGCTCTTACGCGTCGAGTACCACGTATGTGACCGGACGCGCAGTGGAAAAAGCGTGTCAGGAGATTCAGAATCAGATGATTGCGGCGGGAGCAGTCCTGCTTGGCATCCCGAAGGAAAAGCTGGAATTTGACGGTAAAGGTGTAATCTGCCGGGAAACCGGGGCGTTTGTGTCGGTCAGCGATCTGGCGTCTGCCTCCCTGGACGGACGGGTTCCGGTCATTCAGTCAGTGCAGAGCAACACGTCGCCGGTATCGCCGCCGCCGTTTATGGCAGGCGCGGTAAAGATTTCGCTTGATCCGGAAACCGGAGAAGTAACCATTCTTGACTACGCGGCAGTTGTAGACTGCGGAACGGTAATCAATCCGAACCTGGCGCGCGTACAGGTGGAAGGCGGACTGGTTCAGGGAATCGGAATGACACTTTTCGAGAATATCCAGTATAGTGAGCGGGGTCAGATGTACAACAATTCATTTATGCAGTACAAGCTTCCGACGAGACTGGATATGGGTACGCTTCATATCGCGTTTGAAAGCAGCTATGAGCCGACCGGCCCGTTCGGCGCGAAATCAATCGGAGAGATTGTCATCAATACGCCCGCGCCCGCGATTATTCATGCGATTGCGAATGCGGCCGGGATCTGGTTTACCGAGCTTCCGGTGACGCCGGAGGCGATTGCGATGGGGATACAGAAATGACGTTGCATATCATTTATCTGGCGGCTGGAAACAGCCGCCGTTTTGGAAGCAATAAGCTGCTTTACCCGTGGAAGGGAAAGCCAATGTACCGCTGGGGACTGGAGGCGCTTGCGGCTGCCTGTGACGGGCATCCGGACTGGCGCATCATCGCGGTCAGCCAGTATCGGGAATTGTTAGAGGATGCCGTAAAAAATGTTCCGGCAGTGGTTCCTGTGTTCAGCGGGCAGAGCCGGGAGGGAATTTCTTACAGCATCCGGGCCGGGCTGTCAGCCGGAGAGGCCGCGTATTATGGTTTTCTGGCTGCGGATCAGCCGGAAATCAGACCAGAGCTTCTGGAGCAGTTCTTTTCTGAGATGATTCAGGGCAGGCATTCGCTTGGATGTGTGTCCTGCCGCGGAGAAGATGGAAACCCGACCTGCTTTTCCGCGGAATTTCGCACTCAATTGGAGCAACTGACCGGCGACTGCGGAGGAAAACGGGTCATGAAGCGGTATCCGGAGCGAATTTGGCGGCTGGAAACAGACAGGCAGGAGCAGCTGGAGGATATTGATATGCCGCCGCAAAGCGGCTGCCATTCCTGATAAACTGCTTGCCGATTTTCAGTGGATGCGTTAAAATAAAACAATCATTATTGTTCACGACAACTACGTTATCTCACGGAATTTTCAGTTCAGAAAATTTCTGCCATAAACTGTAACAAACAATCAGCAATAAGGAAGCAGATATGGAATTTGGCAATGGATTTGACAGCGGACATAAAGCAGAAATTGTTGTGCCGCAGACAGAAATATACCGGTATCTTGGATACCGGAGAAATGATCCGGATGACACGGTAAAGGAACGGGTTGCGGCTGTGTGCAGACAATTGGAAGGTGACGCACAGCCGCAGGCATTTTTTCGTGATTATCCGTTGACGGCAAATGCGGATGGCATGCTTATCATCGATGGAATGCAGATTAGAAGCCGCGGCCTGTTTAAAAATATGTCTGGCTGCGAGCGGGTCATCCTGCTTGCGGCAACGCTTGGGGCACAGGTGGACCGACGGCTTTACCGGCTGGGAAGACTGGACGTAACCGGGCAGGTGATTCTTCAGGCGGCTGCGGCCGCGTATCTGGAGGCGTATCTGGACTGGATTCAGGATCATCTCCGTCAGGAGGGAAAAAAACAGGGCTGGTATATCAGACCCCGATTCAGTCCCGGATATGGCGATCTTGGATTGGAATACCAGAAATGGATGGCGCAGGAGCTTCAGCTGCAGAAGCGGCTGGGAATTGTACTTTCGGACAGCCTGATGATGAGTCCGTCCAAGTCAGTAACGGCGCTGATCGGCGTCAGCAGAAGCGATATCCGCTGCCTGCACAACGGCTGCGAAACCTGCGTAAAAACCGACTGCGCGTTCCGCAGACAGCCGTAACAAAGCAGCAGATGACTGCATGGGCAGCATGAAATGAAGAAAGAAAAATGAAGATGCGCAGAAAGATCAGCCTGCGCGGACAGGAGAGACAGATATGAATTGCTTGAATGAACTTGGAAAGAGAATCCTGTACTGGGACGGAGGCCTTGGATCTCTGCTGCAGGAGCGTGGCTTAAAGGGAGGGGAACTTCCGGAGCTATGGAACCTGACGCACCGGGAGGATGTGATTGCAATTAATCAGTCCTACCTGGAGGCAGGCGCGGATATCATTAATGCCAATACGTTCGGGGCCAACGGCCTGAAGTATCCGAAGGAGGGAGAGCAGTCCCTTAGCCGTGTCATTGAGGCAGCATTTGAGAACGCAAAGGAAGCAAAGCGCAGAAGCGGACGGACGGATGCCTGCATCGCTCTTGATGTCGGCCCGACCGGAAAGCTATTAAAGCCGCTCGGTGATCTGGACTTTGAGGACGCGGTTTCTGTTTTTGCCGAGGTAATGCGGATCGGAAAAGAATGCGGAGCGGATCTGATTCTGATTGAGACAATGAGCGATGCGTACGAGGCGAAGGCAGCAGTGCTGGCGGCAAAGGAGCAGACGGATCTTCCGGTTTTCGTCACAATGGTGTTTAACGATGACGGAAAGCTGTTGACCGGAACTGATCCGGCGGCGGTTGCGGCGACGCTGGAGGGTCTTGGAGTAGACGGTCTCGGTGTCAACTGCGGCCTTGGACCGAAGCAGATGAAGGTGATTGCCGAGGAGCTTCTTAAGGTATCGTCCATTCCGGTCATTGTCAATCCGAACGCGGGACTTCCGCGCAGCGAAAATGGAAAGACAGTGTATGATGTTTCCGCGGAAGAGTTTGCGCAGGTCATGGGTGAAATCGCAAAGGAAGGAGCCTGGATTGTAGGCGGCTGCTGCGGCACCACGCCGGAGCACATCCGCCTGACCAGGCAGATCTGTGATTCAGTAGCACCGGTTCCGATTGAGCCGAAGCACCGCACGGTCGTTTCTTCCTACGGAACGGCGGTTGAGATTGGCAAAAGACCGGTGATCATCGGCGAGCGGATCAATCCGACCGGAAAGAAAAAGTTTAAGGCGGCGCTGCTTGCCCATGATATCGATTACATTCTGGATGAGGGTGTCAGACAGGAAGAAAACGGCGCGCATATCCTTGACGTTAATGTAGGACTGCCGGGAATTGACGAACCGGCAATGATGGAGGAAGCGGTCTGCGAACTGCAGAGTGTACTCCGGCTTCCGCTTCAGATCGATACGTCCGATCTTAACGCGATGGAGCGGGGACTGCGCCGGTACAACGGAAAGGCAATGATAAATTCCGTCAACGGCAAAGAAGAAAGCATGCGCGGGGTTTTTCCGCTGGTAAAGAAATACGGCGGCGTTGTCGTTGCGCTTCTGCTGGATGAAAACGGAATCCCGCAGACTGCGGACGGCCGTATTGCGGTTGCGAAAAAGATTTACCGGACAGCGGCGGAGTACGGAATCAGCAAGGACGACATTGTACTTGACGCGCTGGCAATGACAATCAGCTCGGAGCCGGGTTCCGCGTTGGTAACGCTGGAAACTCTGCGCCGGATCCGGGATGAGCTCGGCGGTCATTCCATTCTTGGCGTGTCTAACATTTCCTTTGGACTGCCGCACCGGGAGATCATCAATTCCGCATTCTTTACTATGGCGATGCAGAATGGATTAAGCGCGGCAATCATCAATCCGGGTTCTGAGGCAATGATGCGCGCGTGGTACTCCTACTGTGCGCTGGCGGCGTTAGATCCGCAGTGCTCGGCATTTATCGAGCGTTATGCGCTGATGCCGGAGGAAAAGTCTTCGGGAGCGCGTCCAAAGGCAGCAAAGACGGGAAATACGCAGGCTGACGCGGCGGGAAGCGGCGCGGCAGATGGGACGGATGACGGCGGGCAGGAGCTGATTCAGGCAGTACGGCGCGGCCTTAAGGAGCAGGCGGCTCAGATTACCGTACACCTGCTGGAACAGAAAGAGCCGCTTGCCATAATCAATGAGCTTCTAGTTCCGGCGCTTGATCTGGTCGGCAAGGGATTTGAAAAGGGCACGGTATTCCTTCCGCAGCTGTTAATGAGCGCCGATTCCGCGAAAGCAGCGTTTGAGGAAATACGGAATTATTTTGCGAGAACCGGATCGGCACAGGAGAAAAAAGGAACGATTGTCATCGCAACTGTTAAGGGCGATATCCACGATATTGGAAAGAACATCGTGAAGGTGCTTCTGGACAATTACGGCTATGAAGTAATTGATCTGGGTAAGGACGTAGAGCCGCAGATGGTTGTTGACAGCGCAAGAGAGACCGGCGCTCCGTTGGTCGGACTGAGCGCGCTGATGACGACTACCGTTGTCAACATGGAAGAAACGATCCGCCTGCTCCATGAGCAGCTTCCGGACGTAAAGGTAGTTGTCGGCGGCGCAGTGCTGACAGAGGCGTACGCAAAGCAGATCGGAGCGGACTGCTATGCCAAGGACGCAATGGCGACGGTCCGCTATGCCGAAGAGCTGTTCGGCATAGCGGAGAACGGAGAAAAGGCCGAGTAAGAGCGGCAGGAAAAAGGAAGCAGACAGGAGAAGTTTGGAATGAATCAGAAGAAACTGGTGATCGGAATTCTTGCCCATGTAGACGCGGGCAAAACAACGCTGGCAGAGAGTATTCTCTACGGCTGCAAGGCGATCCGGAAGCTTGGACGGGTGGATCATAAGGACGCGTTTCTAGATACCTATGCGCTGGAGAAAGCCAGAGGAATTACGATTTTTTCCAAACAGGCGCTGTTTCAGCTGGGGGATGTCAGCGTGACGCTTCTCGATACGCCCGGCCATGTCGATTTCTCGGCGGAAATGGAGCGTACGCTGTCTGTTCTGGATTACGCGGTTCTTGTGATCAGCGGAACGGATGGCGTGCAGGGGCATGTGCCGACGCTCTGGAAGCTTTTAAAACGGTATCATGTTCCTGTCTTTGTGTTTATAAATAAGATGGATCAGGCTGGAACGAACCGAGGACTGCTGATGGAGGAGCTGCAGAACCGCCTGGATCCTCACTGCATTGAGTTTGATGAGAAAAAACGGAATGAAGTGTTTGAAGAGAACCTGGCAGTCTGTGATGACGCGCTGTTAGAGCGTTATCTGGAGGGAGAGCCGCTGACGGACGCGGATATTGCCGGATTAATCCGGGAGCGGAAGGTATTTCCATGCTACTTTGGTTCCGCGCTGCGCATGACTGGCGTGGAGGAATTTCTTCATGGTCTGGAGCGGTATACCATTTGCCCGGAGTACCCGGATGGGTTTTCAGCCAGAGTGTTTAAGATTTCAAGAGACGCGCAGGGAAACCGCCTGACGCATCTGAAGGTGACGGGCGGTGTACTTCGGGTGAAGCAGCCGATTGGAAACGGGGAAGAAAAGGCAGATCAGATCCGTGTTTACAACGGCAGCCAGTTCCGGATTGAGCGTGAGCTGACGGCGGGAAGCGTCTGCGCGGTGTCCGGGCCGCTCCAGACATTTGCGGGCGAGGGGCTGGGCGCAGAGACGCAGGCAGCGTCTCCGGTGTTAGAGCCGGTTCTGACCTATCGGGTGGAGCTTGCGCCGGGCAGCGATGTTCATGGCATGTACCGGAAACTCTGTACGCTGGAAGAGGAGGAGCCGCAGCTTCATATTGTGTGGGAAGAAGAGACCGGGGAGATCCATGCGCAGGTTATGGGTGCGGTACAGATGGAAATTCTCAAAAGCATGGTAAAGGAGCGGTTTGGCACAGATATTTCCTTTGGAACGGGACAGATTGTGTACAAGGAGACCATCACGAAGCCGGTGGAAGGCGTTGGGCACTTTGAGCCGCTGCGCCATTACGCGGAGGTGCATCTGCTGTTAGAGCCGGGCGAACGGGGGTCCGGGCTGGTCTTTGATACGGTCTGCAGCGAGGATGTGCTGGATCGGAACTGGCAGCGGCTGGTGCTGACGCATCTGGAAGAAAAGGTACACAGCGGTGTTCTGACCGGATCGCCGATTACGGATATGAAGATTACGCTGCTGACCGGACGGGCACATGTGAAGCATACCGAGGGCGGCGATTTCCGGCAGGCAACTTACCGGGCGGTGCGTCAGGGACTGAAAGAAACAGAAAGTATTCTGCTCGAACCGGTTCTGGAGTTTTCACTGGAGGTTCCCGCTGATGCAGTTGGGAGGGCGATGACAGATCTGCAGCGGATGCAGGCCAGCTTTTCCCAGCCAACACAGGAAAAGGACACGGCACGGATTACCGGAAGTGTTCCGGCAGCAACGCTTGGCGATTATCAGCGGGAGCTGATGGCGTACACCAGGGGAGAGGGCAGACTCTTCTGCAGCCTGAAGGGATATGAACCATGCCACAACGCGGAAGCGGTGATTGCGCAGATTGGATATGATTCCGAGCGCGATCTGAAAAATCCGACCGGTTCTGTATTCTGCGCGCATGGGGCGGGTTTCCCGGTTCCGTGGGATGAAGTGAAGCAGTATATGCACCTGGAAGCAGCATGGCATCCGGCGGCGCCCGGCGGTATCGGACAGGGCGGCAGCATCGGGTCAGACGGTGAAGAAGCGTCAGCACAGGCGCAGGAGGGTCGGGCAGCGGCTTCAGGCAAGACCGCAAGAACAAGAAGTTCTCTGGAAGAGGACAAGGAGCTGGAGGAAATTTTCACTAGAACCTATGGGCCGGTCAGCCGTCCGCGGACCGCGTTTGAGCGGAGGCCGGAGACGGTAAAGCCAAAGAAACAGGAAACGGAAGAGCCGGCGGCAGAGTATCTGTTAGTAGACGGCTACAACATCATATTTTCCTGGGATGAGCTGAATGAGCTTGCAAAAATTGATATGGGTGCGGCACGGCTGGCGCTCATGGATATACTCAGCAATTATCAGGGATTCAAGGGCTGCGTACTGATCCTGGTATTCGATGCCTATAAAGTAGAAGGGTATCAGGGAGAGGTACAGAAATATCACAATATCTACGTAGTATACACGAAGGAAGCGGAAACAGCCGACCAGTATATTGAAAAAACGGTACTCCGAATTGAGCGCAGGCGGCGGGTAACGGTTGCGACCTCAGACGGAATTGAGCAGCTGATCATT
>CAJMMH010000072.1 GCA_905214365.1 uncultured bacterium | reverse complement strand
CAATCCCTTATTTAGTTTTTTTTGAGGTGGCCGTTGTAACGCAACCTTAGGAGGACCCCGTTATATCCATTTAACTAAGGGAACAAATTATCTCTGTGACGTAATTGCGCGCCACAGAAATATGATAACACATAACCTTCATTTCGTCAAGACACTCAAACTCGTCCGCAAAAGAAAACTAATTGCTGTTGTTACAATTATGGTAGGAATTTTGTCAATGCTCTGCATACAAAATCGGCAGAATCCCACAATGCTCACGGAAGCCGCCCGATCAGTTCTCGCTCATGCGCTCTGAGCCACTGTCTCTGCTCCCTGTAATCTGGCATCACCCGCGCAACGGCGGCCCAGAACTGCGGCGAGTGATTCATTTCCAGCAGATGACACAGCTCATGCACAACCACATAATCCAGTACCCGCGACGGCACAAGCACAAGCAGACAGTTGAAATTCAGGTTTCCTTTTGTACTGCAGCTTCCCCACCGCGTTTTCTGCGCACGGATAGTAATCCGGTGATATGTTACACCCATCTGAGCCGCGTACCAAGCTGCCCGCTCCGGAATCACTTTTTTTGCCTTCTGTGCAAACATCATAAGCTCTTCCGGTGTGAATGCGATTAATGGTTCACCGTGTTCCTTTTCCATCCCGCTCCCATTCTCGCTTCCGTTATTTCCTGTTTTTCCCGAAAATTGACTTCCAGACATCCCGGAAAGCGGTGTAAGATGCCTCTGAATCCACCCGATCTTTTCCATCAAAAACGCTTCAATTGCTGCCTTCGATGTCCGAAACGGCGCTCTTACCTCCACTGTTCCGTCTCGCCGGATAATGATCGCTATCGTCTTTCTGCTGCTTCTCACCAGATGGTAAAAGCCGTCCCATGTATGTTCCTGGTTCTGTATCTGTCTCAGTTCATCACTCATATAATTCCTTTGCCCTGCAGCCAGATATCGCCCTTAAACCGACGGCCGACTTTCGGTTCTCCCAGCAAGCCGGACTCACCGATACAGACGCGTAGTGGAAGCTCATTGCATTCCAACTCCAGAATATAAAGCCCTTCTCCGGAAACACGGTTTACCGTCTTGCGGAACGCTGTGATATATCCCATAATCGTATACTGGTCACATTCCGCTCCGCACGGCATAAAAAATGTCTCAACAACCGAATACAGATCCTGCTTCGCGACACGCTGAGATACCTGGGAATATAGTTGCATATCACGGACCGCCAGATCCTCCATAGCGGACTGATCGCCCTGCCGCGCCGCCTCCAGCAGCTGCCTGCACTGTGAACTGTCCTTCTGGAGAATCCGCTGCTGCTTTGCTGTCTTCTGGACCGGAAGAAGAATTTTTCCGCTGACTGCCAGCGCAGACAGACACACGCCGTTTGTCTGCGGCCAATTATGAGTAAGCTGTTCCCGTTTCTTATAATCCATAAAATTATTCAGGAAAAAGATCAGGTTCAGTCCAAGTCTGTAATCATCGCACATCCCGTTGTATGCGTCCCGATCACTCTGTTTCCTGATCGTACACTCTTCCCCGGTTGACTCTATCCGGCTGAGAATATATGGAAAATGATATTCCATCTGAAACTGGCCTGTACTGTCTGTTTCGCCGCACAATGCCAGCCCGATTCCGTCTTCCACTTCTCTGGTCAGCACTGTACAGTTGCTCTCTTCATCAATCGGAACAATTGTCATTGAATCCGGAGAGGCTATAATGCTTTCCAGCAGTTTCTGAAACTGCGACTTTTTCTTAATCTGTCCAAACCCGATTGCCGGCAGATAACTATGCATCCTTTTTCCTTTCTCTCGGCTATCCCATTTGCGGGATACTCGCCGGATACACAAACTCCCCCGCCATTCTGCTGATTGTACGGCGGGGGATTTTTTCTGGCTATTCTGCCGTTAGCGACAGTTTCTTGGCCAGCTTTTTGTTTCTGTTTCCTGTTATTTCGTGTGTTTCCGGAATCGAGTATTTACTTCGACTCTTTCCTTGTAATTGCGCTCTTTCCACCCATATACGGACGCAGAACTTCCGGAATCCGGACAGAACCGTCAGCCTGCAGATTATTCTCTAGGAACGCAATCAGCATACGCGGCGGAGCTACTACGGTATTGTTCAGTGTATGAGCAAGATACTTCTTTCCGTCCGGTCCGACAACACGGATACCAAGACGGCGTGCCTGCGCATCTCCAAGGTTTGAGCAACTTCCTACTTCAAAATACTTCTTCTGACGCGGAGACCATGCCTCTACGTCAACAGATTTTACTTTCAGGTCTGCCAGATCCCCGGAGCAGCACTCTAACGTACGAACCGGAATATCCATGCTGCGGAACAGATCAACCGTATTCTTCCACAGCTTGTCATACCACATCATGCTATCTTCTGGCTTGCAGATAACGATCATCTCCTGCTTTTCAAACTGATGGATACGATATACGCCTCTCTCCTCAATTCCGTGCGCTCCCTTTTCCTTTCTAAAGCAAGGAGAATAGCTGGTCAGCGTATATGGCAAATTCTCTTCTTTGTTTACGGTATTAATAAACTTACCGATCATGGAATGCTCACTGGTTCCGATCAGATACAGATCTTCACCCTCAATCTTATACATCATTGCATCCATCTCAGCAAAGCTCATAACGCCGGTTACTACGTTACTGCGAATCATAAACGGTGGAATGCAATAAGTAAATCCACGGTCAATCATAAAGTCTCTTGCATAGGAAATCACTGCGGAATGAAGTCTTGCAATATCGCCCATCAGATAATAGAAACCATTACCTGCAACCTCACGCGCACTGTCGAGATCAATGCCGTTGAAGGACTCCATAATCTCTGTATGATACGGAATCTCGAAATCCGGAACAACCGGCTCTCCGAAACGCTCTACCTCAACGTTCTCGCTGTCATCCTTGCCAATCGGAACAGACGGATCAATGATGTTCGGAATCGTCATCATAATCTTCTTGATCTTCTGCTCAACATCCTTCTCTTCTTCAGACAGGGCATTAACACGATCTGCAGATGCAGCAACCTCTGCTTTTACCTTCTCCGCTTCTTCCTTCTGGCCTTTCGCCATCATCGCGCCGATCTGCTTGGACAACTTATTGCGGTTTGCACGAAGCGTCTCAACCTCCTGCTTAATCGCACGGTTGCGTGCATCCAACTCCAGAACTTCATCGACTAACGGAAGCTTCTGATCCTGGAACTTATTTTTAATATTCTGCTTTACAATATCCGGATTCTCCCGGACAAACTTCATGTCTAACATATGCTTAACCTTCCTGCAAATAAATTCGCCGTTTGATCCGATTTCCGGAGAAGCCGGCTGCCGCTTATTGATGCTCCGTTACTGTTCACGCTTCGCTCGAACAGCAGCGTCCTGCTGCAATCGATTATCCCCATCACACCGCAGCACATTTCTGCTGACAGGATCACTTTCAGTCTCCCTGTCTCACCCGAATATTATACCCTAACCATGCGTATTTTGCAAGGGTCACATGCTCCCATCCCTGAAAAATATACAGCTTCTTTTTTCTGTCCGTTGACCTTTCTCTGTCTCTATGTTAGAGTATGTCTGAAATAACAGTTTCCACCAGAATTTTCCCAGTTGAATTTTCTGTAAGATATCTAGTGACAGCGTATTTTGTATGCTAGAGCGTGTGTCAAGCGGATATTCGCAATCCGCTTCGCTACTTGCTCATAACCAAATAACTGCTTCGCAGTTTATCAGGAGAGGCTTGTACCCCTTCCTGATACAAGCAAGTCCACCCACTGCTTATTGCTCTTCGCAATTGAAGCAGGGACTTCCTTGATTTGTTAAAAAAGTCTTTCTGCAAGATGTGCGTCACAATTTGCGAGAGATTCTGCACAGATGAGGGCGTCGTAGTGGGTTACGACAACCGAATTTGAGCAAAAGATACCGTAAAGTGGGGCGCGCAGATTGCGGAAATGATTTTTCAAGCACGCTCTAAGTACCGATAAAATTTGTCGCTGTTTGCTGAGTGCAAACAACAGCTGTCCGAATATCAACCACGAATTTATATTTATTTAGCGCTCATATACTCAAGCGTACATACCTCAGGAGGATTTATGAAACATTATACCCATCTTTTGTTTGATCTGGACGGAACACTATTTGATTTTGAAGCAGCTGAGAAATATGCGTTTCAGCGCACCTGTCAGATCATGCAGCTGCCATACAGTCAGACACTTCTTGATCGTTATGCGGCAATTAATGAAAGCTATTGGAAGCGGTTTGAACGCGGTGAAGTGACTCAGGCAGAACTTGCAGTCGGCCGCTTTTCCGACCTTTACTCCAGCCTTCAGTTATCTGGAGATGCCGTCGAAACAAACTATTGTTACCGCCGCTGTCTATCAGAAAGCGCACAAATGTTTCCTGACACACTTCCTGTCTGTGAAGCGCTGAGCAGCCGCTACCAGCTTTGTCTGGTCACAAATGGAATTGCTGCCGTGCAGCAAAAACGTCTGGAGACATCTCCGCTGCGCCACTATATTTCCGAGGTTTTTGTGTCAGAAGCTGTCGGAAGTCAAAAGCCTCACCCAGACTTCTTTCATTATGTATTTGACCACCTTAATATCACTCCGGATCAGGCTCTCGTCATTGGAGACTCTTTAACCTCTGATATCCGTGGTGCAGTTAATTCCGAAATTGACAGCTGCTGGTTCAATCCCCGGCACCAGGTCAACTCCCTAACGGATGTTGTTCCTACCTATGAAATCGACTCACTCCGCTCTCTTCTTTCCTTCTTGATGGACTGAATCGTTTCATATCAAGAACCCACTGCTTGCTGCTTTTCACAACTAAATCAAGGGACTTCCTTGATTCGTATCAAGCGGATATTCGCAATCGCTTCGTTACTTGCTCATAACCAAATAACTGCTTCGCAGTTTATCAGGAGGGGCTTATCCCCCTCCTGATACAAGCAAGTCCCCACCCGCTGCTTATTGCCCTTCGCAATTGAAGCAGGGGACTTCCTTGATTTATTAAAAACAAATCGATATGCCGCCGCATTACAAAGGGGCAGAAATGAACAATAGCAGAAAATGTTCCACGTGGAACATTTTCTGCTATTCCTGTTTCTTATGGCATCACTTCACGGATTGTCAAAAGTGTGTTTCAATTATTTTTTTATTACTTTTCCTCTATGAATAATCATATCCAGTTTCAGATCCTTATTCATAATCAGCACATCTGCATACGAACCTTCCCGCAAATTTCCATAACGCTCATCCAAGCCTGCAGATTTTGCCGCATTTTCAGAAGCTGCGCGGACTGCCGTTTCAATCGGAATGCCAAAGCGAATGACATTGCACATACAGTCATACAAATTTGTGACTGATCCTGCAATCGTCCCATCTGCCAGTGCTGCAAGACTTCCTGTCTTGGTAACTGCAAGACCGCCCAGCTGATACTGACCGTCTTCCAGTCCGGTTCCCATCATGCTGTCACTGATTAAAACCATTCTCTCGTTTCCAAACATTGAAAACGTTGCGCGGATGACTGCCGGATGAATATGTACGCCATCGCAGATCAGCTCCATCATTGTTTTCTGATTCTCAAATGCCGCACCAATAACGCCAGGAGCCCGATGCGTAAACGGGGGCATTGCATTGTAAGTATGTGTTACATGACTTGCTCCCGCCTGAAACGCCTGCGTTGCAATTTCGTAATCGGCGGTTGTATGCGCAATCGAAATAACAGTTTCCCTTGAAATTTCACGGATAAACGGGATTGCACCCTCAAGTTCCGGAGCCAGAGACACAATCCGGATCATATTTCCGGACGCCTGATTCAGTTTGCGGAAACTCTCTGTCTCTGGCAGCTGCAGATATGCCGGATTCTGTGCACCCTTTTTCTTTTCAGAAATATACGGTCCTTCCATATGGATTCCCGCCAGCCAGGAATATTCCGGGGTTTCACAGCCGTGCTCCTGATACTTCTTTACAAATGCCGCTGCATTTTCAAAAACATGCTGAAGTTTCTGCGTGGACAGTGTCATACTCGCTGGTACAATGGTTGTGATGCCGCTCTTCAATTCATATGCCGCGATTCTTTCCATTGCCTCCATGGTTCCATCGCAAAAATCGTAGCCATCGCAGCCATGGAAATGTACGTCAACTAAGCCCGGAATCACATACTTTCCTTTTGCATCAATGATAAGCTCATTTTCATTTGCCGTATCAGTTTTTCCTTCTCTAACAATCCGATCTCCTTCAATCGCAAGATCACCTATCTTCATACAGGTTGTCTGATACAACAGACCATTCTTAATAATCATAACGCTTTCCCCCTTCTGATATATGTGTTCTCGAAATCTCGTTGTGCCTGAATTTGCGAGAGGATTTTTTGTCGGAGATGCCTGAATTTCTGATGCGTACGCGGTGCGTATGTTGATAAAATTCAGACGTCTGCGGCGGAAAATCAGTCGCAAAGACAGGCGCATAAGAAACTCCGAGAGTACAGTCAAAATCCCACTGCCACTACGTTATCTTACGGAGCTTTCAGTTCAGGAATTTTCTGCCGTGAGCTGTAACGCGGAAGCACATAATAAATCCCCTGCCCCGCCGTTTCTTTATTTTCAGCAGAAGCAGGGGACTTTTTGATTCCCGGTTATTTCGTATCCTCCGGATCAAGTGTCACCTGATCCAGATTATAATTGAGCGCCATATTCAACGCGTCCTTTTCTTCGTTGCTGAGGATTGCATGCGACTCTCCGTGAATAATTTCCTTCAGATAGCTATAGCAGCCATCCTGCGTATGCATACAGCTTAGAACAAATCCGCTGTTATCTCCGTCCAGCAACGCCAGAGAAAAGCTCAGTTTTCCAGACATTCCACGGAAAGTATCATACTTCATCAGGCCAATTTTTTTGTAAGTTGCCTTCAGCCCTTTCTTCATCTGCGTAATTGCTTCAATATTATGCTTGCACTGCAGTTTTACCTTTCGATTATCCTCAGTAATGGATGCCAGCAGCTCTTCCAGCGATGTTCCGTTCTTTCCCGCCATGAACTCATCATAAGAATCTCTCAGGCGGCTGTATTTTGTGAACAGAATCATTACCAGTACCACTAACACCAGTACCACTGCAGTCAGCCCCAGTACCAGATAAAGCATGTTCTGATTCAGCAGCTGCAGAATTTCATTCATCGTCGTTTAACTTCCTTTCTGTTTTCTATATGTTTCCGGATTCTATGTCATCAGCACATGTTTAGAAAAATTTTCTGCAAGATGTGCAAGAATGGTTTTTCAAACATGCTCTGGCCGTTTGCTAACTAGCCGTTACTTACTGCTCTTCCGTAATTCCAAGAAGCTCAATAATCCGTTCCAGATCATCTGCAGAATAATAGTCAATTTCAATCTTTCCCTTTTGATCAGCTTTCCGTTTGATCTTAACCATTGTTCCGATTTTCTGTTTCATCTTTTCCTCAATTTGCTGATAAAGGCTTTGATTCGGCAGCTCTTTCTGCTGATGTATTTCTTTCTTGTTCAGCATACTCTTAATCAGACGTTCTGTTTCTCTAACGCTAAGCTGATCATCTACGATCCGCTCTGCCACCTCAACCTGCTGCTCCTTCGCGTCCAGTCCCAGCAATACTTTTGCGTGCCCGGTTGTCAGCAACCCCTCAATCAGCATTTCCTGTACCTTCTGGTCCAGCTTCAGCAGCCGCAGCGCATTGGTAATCACAGTTCTTCCTTTAGATACCCGCTCTGCGATTTCATCCTGTTTCAGATGATACTTTTTAATTAATGTCTGATAGGCTCTCGCTTCTTCAATCGGATTCAGATCCTCGCGCTGCAGATTTTCAATCAGTGAAATCTCTGCCATTTCCTGTTCGCCATAATCTTTAATGATCGCAGGAATTTCTTTTAAGCCAGCAAGTTTTGCAGCTCTCCATCTGCGTTCACCGGCTACGATCTCATAATGGTCATCCTGTTTCCGGACAATAATCGGCTGAATTACTCCATATTTTTTAATGGATTCTGCCAGTTCAGAAAGAGAATCCTCGTCAAAATAAGCTCTTGGCTGACCACTGTTTGCCTCAATCAGCCTGATTTTCAACATCGTTTCTGCCGATTTTTCCTCAGTCTTTTTTTGTTTTTCTTTTTCCACATACTCATTGCTGATCAGAAGATCAAGACCTTTGCCAAGGCCTTTCCCAAGGCCGCCCTTTTTTCCAGTCATTAAAAATCCTCCTACTTCTCATTTCCGCGGTTAATAACTTCTTCTGCCAGCATGCGGTATGCCTCAGCCCCCGTCGATCTGGAATCATATTTATTAATCGGCAGGCCATGGCTCGGAGCTTCCGCCAGACGAACATTTCTTGGAATAATGGTTTTGTACACACTCTGTTTCAGTGTATCCTTTACATTCTCCACAACCTGAAGCGAAAGGTTTGTTCTTGCGTCGTACATGGTAAATACAACTCCCTCCAGCTCCAACTCCTCATTCAGACGACTCTTAACCAGATTAATTGTATGCATCAGCTGGGTCAGACCCTCCAGTGCATAATATTCACACTGAATCGGAACTAACACCGTATGCGCAGTTGTCAGTGCATTAATCGTAAGCATATTCAAAGATGGCGGGCAGTCAATCAGAATAAAATCATACTTACTCTGAACTTTCTCTATCTGCCGTTTCAGAATAAACTCCTTCTCGTCCTCCCCGATCAGTTCAATTTCTGCACCGGAAAGATTAATATTAGAACTGATTACATCCAGATTTTCCAGAACATCCTTATGAATACATTCCTCCAGTGTACAATTTCCGGTCAAAAGCTCATATACGGTATTTTCTACTTCATCTTTATCAATTCCAAATCCACTGGTCGTATTTCCCTGCGGATCCATGTCAATAATCAGAACTTTCTTTCCTTTTTCAGCCAGGCATGCCGCAAGGTTGATTGACGTTGTTGTTTTTCCAACTCCGCCTTTTTGGTTTGCAATTGCAATTATTCTATCCATTTATATCTGTCACCTCTCAGTTGTGTTCCGCTCTGCCTATTCCGTAAAGCAGACGTTCATATCTTGCTTTGCTATACCCATTTACAGTAAAGTGCTTCATAAGCATTTCCTGACACACCCACTCTGTTCTGTGCGCTTGAAGCGGAGCGTACAGCTTGCGGGAATAATTTTTCAAACACGCTCTAGTATATCATACTTCACTTCAGACTTCTACACCAAAATGTTCCACGTGGAACATTTTATTGTTCCGCAGTATTGATAATGATCCGCACTGGCAGTCCACGGTTACCATTTATACAGTGCCTGCAGATACCGCCATATGATTTTCTTATTATATGATTTTACCTGTTTACAGGGGCTGTTTTCCCGGCAATCCTGCTTTTCTCGGATATTTTTTTGATGTATGATCCTTTTTTCGGATCAGGAAGATGCTTCTTTCAATATCACTTTCAGGCAGAACTCCTTTTTCTGTTTTTTCTGCCTTTCCACCCAGCAAAAAGATTGCTCTCTTCGCCTGCTCTACCTCGTCCTCTGCATGTCCAGACTTATATGCTGCGAAAATTCCTCCTACCTTCACATACGGCAGGCAATATTCTGAAAGTGTGGACAAGTTTGCAACTGCTCTGGATACCGCAAAGTCAAATTGTTCTCTTAATTTGGAATTTTTTGCTCCATCCTCCGCTCGTGCATGAACGGTCTGAATTCCTCTCAGATTCAGTTTTTCAATTACTTCATTCAAGAACAGTACTCTTTTATTCAGAGAGTCCAGCAGGGTAACATGAAGCTCCGGGTAAATAATCTTCAGAGGGATTCCCGGAAGTCCAGCTCCAGTTCCTATATCAATCAGACTTCCTTCTTTCTTTTCCTTGATATATTCCGGGCAAAAGCAACTGTCAATAAAATGCTTCAATACTACCTCATGGAACTCTGTAATTGCAGTCAAGTTCATTACTTTATTCTTTTCCGTCAAAAGCACATAATAGTCAAAGAACTGTGCTTTCTGTTTTTCCGACAACTTAATATCAATGCCTTGGAAGCGTTCTCCAATATATTCAATTCCCTGTTCTCTATTTATTTCGGCAGATTCTCTCTCGGACATTTCTATCTTTTCTGTTTCTTTTTTATTTTCATCGAACTCCATATTTTCTCTCTTTCTATTCTATACTTTTTATTCTGTCTTTTTATATTTTTTAACCGTCAATGGCTGTCTTATTTTTTATTATTTTATTTATTTAGAATATATTGTTCTATTTAAATAAAACCTTTTTAGTTTGTTCGCCAAGTCTGTAATTATTTTATTTTTATAAAAATTTCATTGCAATATAAGCATAATTTTCCTTACAATTGAAGGAAGTAATTTCTGTCAAAAAATAGTAAAATGCAATAAGCCGCAACTAAGGCTTTTCTTTTAACAAATCAAGGAAGTCCCCTGCTTCAATTGCGAAGAGCAATAAGCAGTGG
>CAJMMH010000071.1 GCA_905214365.1 uncultured bacterium | reverse complement strand
TTTGCGGCTGATTTTCCGCCGCAAAGCCAGGCACAACGAGATTCCGAGAGCACATTATGATGTGGTTCCGAAAGCACATATCGGGGATTGATGACACTATAAAACAGAAAAATGGAACAGGCAAGAAAAACTGACCGCATGGAATGTCGAAAAAGGGCGGGGAAAGGGATATGGATGATACAGCTGACAGGAAAAAAGAAACAGATTTTGGATTATCTGATGATTGCGGCGGGGACAGGATTGATGGCGATTGCATCAATCCTGTTTTATGATCCATGCGGTATGGTCCCCGGCGGATTTACCGGAGCGGCGATTATCATCAAAGAAGTTTCCGGAGGTCTGGTAGAGGGCGGAATCCCGCTGTGGGTAACGAACATTGCGTTCAACATTCCGCTGATTCCGCTGACAATCTACCTGAAGGGATGGCCGTTTGTACGCCGGACTGTGCTTGCATTTATTATTTATTCATTATGGCTGGCGTTTCTGCCCGGTCTGGCCATTTCAATTGACAATGACCTGCTCTTGGTATCGGTATTCGGAGGCGTTCTGATGGGAGCCGGTATCGGTATGGTGTTTCTTGCTTCCGCGACAACCGGAGGAACTGATCTGTGCGGTGCAATTATCCAGCATTTCTTGCCGCATCTGTCCATCCCGAAGCTGATGCAGGCACTTGATATTGTAATTATCTGCGCGGGTATGATGATTTTCGGAATCCGTATGTCGCTGTATTCGATTATTACCGCGTATGTGTGCGCGCTGGTGTCAGACCGCATTATGGATGGTCTTACGTTTTCAAAGATGGCATATATTATCTCCGAACAGTCGCCGCAGATCGCAGATCGGATTATGACCGAGATGAGCCGCGGCGTGACGGGAATCAACGGGTATGGAATGTATACAGGGAAAGAAAAAGACATCCTTTTGTGTGTCGTATCGCCGAAGGAAATTGTCAAAATAAAGGAGATTGTTCACAGCATAGATCCAAATGCATTTGTAATTGTATGTGATTCAAGAGAGGTTCTTGGCGAAGGATTTGTTGAATATCACCAATAACCGTGCGGAAAACGAAAAAAACGGGACACATAAAAAATAGAAAAAAAGTCTGGTATACAAAATAGCCAAACTTAAATGAATTTTTTATGAAAATGAAATATAGCAAAAAAAGTACAAATGGTGTATATTTATACCATGTTAATCATCCGTGTGTATGCGGGATTCATAGTCTAGGGAGGAAAGAAAAAATGGCAGGATTACAGTTAAAAAACGTATGCAAGGTATATCCGAACGGCTTCGTTGCTGTTAAGGATTTTAACCTGGATATCGCAGATAAGGAGTTCATCATCTTCGTTGGACCGTCTGGTTGCGGAAAGTCCACAACCCTTCGTATGATCGCAGGACTGGAAGAGATTTCTTCCGGTGAGCTGTGGATCGGTGACAAGCTGGTTAACGATGTAGAGCCGAAGGACAGAGATATCGCAATGGTATTCCAGAACTACGCATTGTATCCTCATATGTCCGTATATGATAACATGGCATTCGGTCTGAAGCTGAGAAAAGTTCCGAAGGCTGAGATTGATAAGCTGGTTCATGAGGCAGCTAAGATTCTGGATATCGAGCATCTTCTGGATCGTAAGCCGAAGGCTCTGTCCGGTGGTCAGAGACAGCGTGTAGCTATGGGTCGTGCAATCGTTCGTAACCCGAAGGTATTCCTGATGGACGAGCCTCTGTCCAACCTGGATGCAAAGCTTCGTGTACAGATGAGAATCGAGATCTCCAAGCTGCATCAGAGACTGGAAACCACCATCATCTACGTAACCCATGACCAGACCGAGGCTATGACCCTTGGTACCAGAATCGTTGTTCTGAAGGATGGTATCATCCAGCAGGTAGATACTCCTCAGAATCTGTACGACAAGCCGGTAAACAAGTTCGTTGCAGGATTCATTGGATCTCCGCAGATGAACCTGGTAGAGGCTACTCTGACTCAGGAAGGTTCCAACGTTGTAGTTAACTTCTGCAACAACAAGATCATTCTTCCGGAAGCAAAGGGCAAGGAGCTGATCAAGTCCGGTTATGTTGGCAAGCAGGTTACCTTTGGTATCCGTCCTGAGGATATCCATGATGACGAGGCTTATGTTGCTAACGCTAAGGGTGCTACCATCCAGGCTAAGATCCGTGTATATGAGATGCTTGGTGCAGAAGTATTCCTGTACTTCGATCAGGGTGATACAAGCTTCACCGCTAGAGTAAATCCGAGAACTACCGCAAGACCGGGCGATACTGTTACCTTCGGCCTTGACCTGAGCAAGATCCATATCTTTGATAAGGATACTGAGATGGTAATCCTGAACTAATAAAAGTAAAATTTAACGGCTGCCTGCTTGCGGGCAGCCGTATATCTGAAAATCCTGGGGAGGAAATGTAAATTTTTTGCATTTCCTCTTTTATTTTCAGGAAAAATGATTTACAATACAAAAAGGATAGCGTCGGTGATAAGCGTAATACCGCGTACGCCTCAGAAGTTGCGCGCAGCTGACAAAAGATCTTCTCTCAAAATCACAGAAAGGTTCTGGGAGTACACAATAAAAAATCAGGAGAGGACAGATATGATTTCAAACCAGATTTTGCAGAATACAATTGACGGGATTAAAAATATCACAAAGGTTGATTTATGCGTTTGTGATACAGATGGAAAGACGCTGGCTACCACGCTGAGTGAAATGGAGATTTCAGAAGAGACGATCCTGAACTTTGCGGTTTCACCGGCAGACAGCCAGGTGGTTTCCGGCTATCAGTTTTTTAAAGTATTTGACGAGCATCAGCTCGAATATGTGCTGCTGACCAAGAGCAGCAACGATGACATGTACATGATCGGCAAGATTGCCGCGTTCCAGCTTCAGAACCTGCTGATTGCCTATAAGGAGCGTTTCGATAAGGATAACTTTATCAAGAATCTTCTTCTGGACAATCTGCTTCTTGTGGATATCTACAATCGCGCGAAGAAGCTTCATATTGAAACGGCAGCCCGCCGCGTTGTTTTTGTGATCGAGACAAGAAATGAGAAGGACACCAGTGCGTTAGAAACCGTACGCGGCCTGTTCTCCGGCCGTGTACATGACTTTATTACCGCTGTTGACGAAAAGAATATCATTTTTGTCCGTGAGGTAAAGACCAATGAGACCTATGCGGATCTGGACAAGACAGCGAAGGTAATCGTTGATATGCTCAACACTGAGGCAATGAGCCAGGTACATGTCGCATATGGTACAATTGTCGGCGAGCTGAAGGAGGTATCCCGTTCCTATAAGGAAGCAAAGATGGCTCTGGATGTCGGCAAGATTTTCTACAGCGACCGGAATGTAGTTGCTTATTCCAATCTTGGTATCGGTCGTCTGATTTATCAGCTTCCGATTCCGCTGTGTAAGATGTTCATTAAGGAGATCTTTGAAGGAAAGTCTCCGGATGAATTCGATGAAGAAACACTGACAACTATCAATAAGTTCTTTGAAAACAGCCTGAATGTTTCTGAGACTTCCAGACAGCTATACATCCACCGCAATACGCTGGTATACCGTTTGGATAAGCTTCAGAAGAGTACTGGTCTAGATCTTCGTGTCTTTGAGGATGCGATTACCTTTAAGATTGCTCTGATGGTAGTGAAGTATATGCATTACATGGAGAATCAGGATTATTAAAGCAAAAATGAGCTATACTTATAGTGTCTGATCATTGCTGCCGGGGTTCGGAGCATGTCTGTCTGTTCAGGTATGCTCTGGAGCGTGTTTGAAAAATCATTCCTGCAATCTGCACGCCCCAATTTGCGGTATCTTTTGCCCGAATTCGGTTGTCGTAGTCCACTACGACGCCCTCATCTGTGCAAAATCTCCCACAAATTGTGACGCACATCTTGCAGAAAGCCTTTTTCAGACACGCTCTAGCCTGCGGCAGCTGATTTTCGTCTGCTTTGTGATTGATGGAGCAGAAAGCGGGACAACGCAGGGGTCCGCAGGCCAAAAGCGGCGCCGGCGGGCGGAAAGCGAAAGCAGCCAGAAGCGGCGGATGAAGCCAGACAGAAAACAGGCACATAAAGAGGATGATTATGGCGAAAAAGAAACATGGATTTATTCAGGGACTGGCAGCCGGGATTGCGGTGACACTTGCGGGAACGGCCGCGGCCGGGATTTTATATACGCAGTTCGGCAGTCCACTGCAAAATGCCGGTACAGTAGAAGCGGCACAAACCTCTTCAGATGAAGTAGTAACTGCGGAGCTGATTCAGAAGCTGCAGGCATTGGAACAGCTGGTAGGCAGCGAGTTCCTGATGGAAACCGGGGATGCGCAGTCATTCCGTGACAGTATATACAAAGGATATATGGACGCGCTCGGCGATCCGTATTCCTGCTATTATACGGCGGATGAACTGGCACAGATGGAAGAGTCTACGTCGGGCGTCTACAGCGGCATCGGCGTTGTTGTGTCACAGGAAGCGTCAACGAAGCAGATCCGAATTGTGCGGGTGTTTGAGAACTGTCCGGGAGCGGAAGCAGGTCTTCTGCCGGAGGATATTCTGGTGGAAGCAGCGGGCATGGACGTATCAGACATGGATCTGTCTGCCGTTGTTTCATATATAAAGGGAGAAGAGGGGACAAAGGTTCACCTGAAGGTATACCGCAGCAGCATCAATGACTATGTGGAGATGGATGTGGAGCGCCGTTCTATTGAAGTTCCAACAGTCGCGTCTCAGATGCTTGATGATTCGATCGGATATGTTCAGGTGTCAGAATTTGATTCGGTAACTGCGGATCAGTATATTCAGGCAGTCGATAACCTGAAGGCGCAGGGAATGAAGGGGATGATTGTTGATATCCGGAATAACCCTGGCGGGCTGCTTGATGTTGTTGTAAAAATGCTGGATTATATGCTGCCGGAGGGCACGATTGTGTATACCGAGGATAAGGATGGAAAGGGCGACACCTATACGTCTGACGCCGAGCAGTCGTTTGATCTTCCGTTAGTGGTTCTGATTAATGGAAACAGCGCGTCCGCATCGGAAATTTTTGCAGGAGCGATTAAAGATTACGGAACCGGAACGCTGGTAGGTACAACAACATTCGGAAAGGGAATTGTGCAGCGGATTTATTCGCTTGGGGATAAGACGGCAGTAAAGCTGACGGTATCGAGATATTATACGCCGTCCGGCGTCTGCATTCATGGGGTCGGAATTGATCCGGATGTAGAGGTTGAACTGGATGAAGAACTCCGTACCGCGGTTTCTGTCAGCCTTGATGAGGACAATCAGTTCCAGCGGGCACTCAGGGAAGTAAAGAGTCTCATGGAACAGTGACCGGCAGGAATTGAACAAATCAAGGAAGTTCCCTGCTTCAATTGCGAATATCCGCTTGACTATGCGAGAAATACGTTGGAGGAATTAGTATGAATAACGAAGAAGAAAGAGGAAGGCGAAGAACGCAGTCCTCGGATCAGGATGTCTGGGGAGAAGAGACGCCGGATCTGTTTGCGCAGGAAGAAGAGCCGCGTCCGGTACGCCGCCGCTCGGCAGCAGAAGATACAGAAGAAGTTCGTTCGGTACGCCGCCGTCCGGCAACGGAAAATAGAAATGAAGAAGAGCGTCCGGTACACCGTCGCCGCCCGGCAGCGGAAGCGGGAGAAGAAGAAGTTCGCCCGGTACGCCGCCGTCCGGCAGCAGAGAACGCAGACGGAGAAGTTCGTCCGGCGCGCCGCCATCCGGTAACGGAAAGCGAGACTGGAGAGACCCGTTCGGTACGTCGCCGCCCGGCAGCGGAGAACACGGACGGAGAAGTCCGTCCGGTACGCCGTCGTCCGGCAGTAGAGACCGCAGACGGAGAAAACCGTCCGGTGCGTCGCCGACCAGTGACGGAGAGTGAGACCGGAGAGGTTCGTCCGACACGCCGCCGCCCGGCAACAGAGACCGCAGATGGAGAAGTCCGTCCGACACGCCGCCGTCCGGCAGCAGAAAATGCGTCGGAACAGGAGCATCTGGTACACCGCCGCACGCAGCAGAATGAGTTTGCGGATCCGTCTGTGAATAGAAATGCGGCTTATGAAGGCGAAGAAGAGCGAGAAGAGCGCAGAAAGCCGAAGAACGGAAGAAAGAAAGCAGCAATTCCGCTGGTGATTCTCCTTGTAGTTCTGCTTGGTCTGCTTGCGGTTGCCATCTGGCAGCTGAAGGTAGTACAGGATGGAGGCAATTCTTTCCTGAACCGTCTGCTGGGAAGTTCATCCGGTACGCCCGGCGCGACTGTACCGCGGATTGACGCGGGTGTGACAACCGAAGCCGATACCGAGGCTGCACAGTCTTTGGGAGACGCAGTAGATGAAGAGCAGGGCGCTGACGGTACGCAGGCAGCGCAGACAGCGGCAGTAGAAAGCCGGCCTGCACAGACAACCGAAGCGCAGACGTATGAGACGGACGAGAATGGAAACATGATTGTTCCGGAGCGTCAGCCTGGTTCATTTGAAACAGAACCGGCATGGGAGTCAACGCTGCAGAAGACCGGAGACGACACGCTGGATCAGGCAAACCGCCTTGCGGCGATGTATGATTATGACAGCGCGATTGCGCTCCTTCAGGGGGTTTCCGGCTATGATGGAAACCAGACGTACAAGGATGCGGTTGCATCTTACGAAGACCAGAAGAGCCAGGCAGTTCAGTACGCGGATAACAGCACGATTCCGCATGTGTTTTTCCATACGCTGATTGTAGACACCAGCCGCGCGTTCGACGATACCATTGCGATCAGTAAGCAGGATGGAATGAATAAGGTAAAAGATTATAACTATGTTATGACAACGATTACTGAGTTCTGCCGGATTCTGGATCAGATGTATGAAGAGGGCTACGTACTGGTAAGTATTTATGATGTGGCATCCTATGAGACGCAGGCAGATGGAACCCAGGTGATGAAGCATCAGCCGATTTATCTGCCGGAGGGAAAGAAGCCGTTTGTTCTGTCTGTGGATGATGTCAGTTATTATGAGTATATGGAAGGTCATGGCTTTGCAAGCAAGCTGGTAGTCGGCGAGGATGGAACGCCGATCAGTGAGTATGACGCTCCGGATGGAACCGTTATGTATGGCGCCTACGATGTCGTTCCGATTCTGGATGATTTTGTTGATGCGCATCCGGATTTCTCCTATCGCGGCGCAAAGGGTATCATTGCGCTGACCGGATATGAGGGAATCTTTGGCTATCGTACCAGTGATTACTGGTACAACAGCAACTGCGATTACTTTGACCAGTATTTCACCTGGAATCTGGAAGCCAACACCAAGAAGAAGCAGACCATGTATTATGATAACCCGAACATCGAGCAGGATAAGGCAGCGGCAAAGGCAGTTGCGGATGCCTGTCGCGCAGATGGATGGCTGTTCGCAAGTCATACCTGGGGGCATAATAAGGTCGGAGATTCGGGCTCTTATGAGCGGTTCTATTCTGATTCGATGCTGTGGGACAAAGAAGTAAAGCCGCTGCTTGGCGAGGTGGATATCATCATTTATCCGCAGGGCGAGGATCTGTATGAGGGTTCCTGGAGAGGTTACGATCCGGCCAACGAGAAGTATCAGCTTCTGAAGCAGCTTGGATTCAGCTACTTCTGCAGTGTAGACTCCAACCTCGGATGGACGCAGCTTGGAACCGAGTATTTCCGCATGGGACGCGCCAATGCCGATGGCCAGCGGATGTGGGAGGCAATCAGCTCTTACGTCAATCCGGGCGGAACGGCGATCGACCGTTTGTCTGCACTGTTTGATTCAAGACTGGTCTTCGACTGGTCAAGACCGACGCCGGTAGAAAAATAAAGCATATGAAAAGAAAAAGCAGTCGGTCTGCACGCGGGAATCCGGATATATTCCGGCACCGCGCGCGGGATTGGCTGCTCTTTAACTTTAGAGGAGACAAAAATGTTGGAACAGGAAAGAATTCAGAATGTATATGAGGAAATGAAGAAGCGGGGCGTTCGCCAGCTGATTATCAGCGATCCGTCTTCTGTTAATTATCTGATCGGAAAGCGGATCAATCCGGGTGAGCGTATGATGGCGCTTCTGCTGGATGCAGATACGGATTCAACCGTCTTTGTGCTGAGCAAGTTATTCCCGCAGGAGTCCGATCTTGGCTGTCCGATTCTGTTTTTTGATGATACAGATGATCCGGTTTCTCTGCTGGCGAACCGCATTCCGGAAACTTCAGCGGTTGGTGTGGATAAGGAGTGGCAGGCACGGTTCCTGCTTCGTCTGATGGAACTTCGTCCGGCGTGCAAAATCAGCAATGGTTCTCCGATTCTGGATGGAATCCGCCAGATCAAGAGCAAGGAAGAGCAGAGTCTGATGATCGAGGCATCCCGTCTGAACGATCTGGCAGTCGAGCGCCTGATTCCGCTGACTAAGATGGGTTATACTGAGAAACAGCTGGCAGATGAGCTTCTGAAGATTTATCTGGATCTTGGCGCCGAGGGCTTCTCCTTTGAGCCGATCTGCTGCTATGGAGCCAATGCGGCCGATCCGCACCACGAAAACGACGATGCAACCGGAAAGCAGGGAGATTCTGTTATCCTGGATATCGGCTGCAAGAAGGATGGATATTGCTCGGATATGACAAGAACGGTATTCCTTGGAGGCGCAACAGAAGAGCAGAGAAAGGTTTACGAGATCGTAAAGGAAGCGAATCTCAGAGCGATTGCAGCAGTAAAGCCAGGCGTGCGTTTTTGCGACATCGACGCAGCGGCTCGCGATTACATCACGGAGTGCGGTTATGGTCAGCAGTTTGTTCACCGTACCGGTCATAACATCGGTCAGGATGTCCATGAATACGGCGATGTATCCTCCGCAAATAAAAATGTAGTCCGTCCGGGCATGGTATTTTCCATTGAACCAGGAATTTATCTGACCGGAAATTTCGGCGTCCGGATCGAGGACCTGGTCCTTGTCACTGAGGACGGCTGCCGGGTACTGAACAGCTACAGCAAGGAGCTGCGTATTGTGGAGTAATGGAACGCAAATAATAATGAGACGCAAATAAAAAAGAAGCCTCTGGCGCGGCAAGCCGCGTCCGAGGCTTCTTTTGGCAGAGACAGTCCCGCATCAGACAGACAAAATTACAGATCATTGGAATTTTTATTTTCACGGTGATTCAGATCTTCCTTCAGCAGTTCAAGCTCGGCTGCGTACTTTTCAGAAACAACATGAGAATGGTTTTTCAGGAGCTTGCGCTGGCGGTCGGTAACGGATGCCATCAGTTTCTGGTATGGTTCTTTCCAGTGAAGCAGACGCTCAGAAACTGGGGCAGGAAGCGTGATCCGGTTGTTTTTCAGACTGGAAGCGGCGTGCTCTAATGCGCGGGGCAGCGCGGACATATACTGACGGAACGTTGTGCTGTCCGTGCGTTCCAGACGGCGGTGCTTCTGGAGAAACTCAGCGGCTGCGGCCTTGCGCTCAGACAACTCTTTCAGCAGCGCGGAATTAGTAATCGTGTCCAGGTTTCCATTCAGTGCAGTTTTTGCGGAGGCCAGATTTGCTTTCAGCGCGCCTTCGAGCTTTTCGGTCAGATCGGCCAGATCGGTGCGGGCTGCAGAAAGCTTTTCCAGAAGAAAACGCAGCTGCAGGGCATTTTTAAATGCCATAATGAAATCGTAACTGAAAGAAACGGTAATAATAATCAGAGAAACATTCTGAATCAGCGGCGGAACCAGTTCTATCAGGCTGATGAGGAACGGATGTACGTACTGGGTCATCAGGATCGTAAAAAATCCCCATGCAATCGAGGAGGTCAGGCAAATATAGCCTTTGATGTTGAATTTCTGATTGCTGTAATCCCAGTAACGAACCTTGAACAGTGCTTCCATAAGCGCGCCGGTGACATACTCTAACAGTGTTGCGCCGACCACTCCGGCAAAGTAGACGCCGATCAGGTTATCGGCAAACGGCTGTGAGACGAGAAGCATCATAATGGCGCCGGAACCATAAAGGGGAAGAAATGGCCCTTTAATAAAGCCGCGGTTTATCCATTTGTGCTGCAGAACAGAGACATAGCAGGATTCCCAGACCCAGCCGAGAAAGCTGTACATGAAAAAATACAGCAGCCAGGTGGTGATGACGTGTGTTTGGTTCATAAAAATCCTCCCCTTTATTACAATGTACTCCCGGAGTCTCTTATGCGCCTGTCTTTGCAGCTGATTTTCCGCCGGAGATGTCTGAATTTTATCAACGTACGCACCGCGTACGCCTCAAAAATTCAGGCACCTCCGACAAAAAATCCTCTCGCAAATTCAGGTACAACGAGATTCCGAGAGCACATTACAATGTACGATTATACATGTGTAATTTTATTTATTATATCAGCTCACATGGAAAGTTTCAATGGAGAACAAATGTTCAAATAGGGTATGTACATTTGTTCGGATCTGTGTTATAATCAGGATAGTATTACTTCTGATGTCCGTACCGCCGGGCGGCGAATGTTATAAATGTGCTCTCGGAATCTTTTTGTGCTTGATTTTACGAGAAGATTTTTTGTC
>CAJMMH010000070.1 GCA_905214365.1 uncultured bacterium | reverse complement strand
CCGGCAGATCAGATGATCGCCGGACTTGCCGCCCTTTGTTTTGTTTCTGTTTCTTACTTTGCCTCGCGAAGCACCAATACCCAGTCGTTTGCCTTATCTTTTCTTGCAACCGGGCTTGCCAGCCACTTCTCTTTGCCCTTCAGAGTCGTGATGTAGCTCCATGTGCCGCTCTGCGGGTCCATCCAGTACGCGTCCATTGCCTTGTCCTGGTATCTGCGTAGATCCAGTTCAAACTCATCACCCATGTAATCGTAGCAAAGAACATAATCCTCGCCGGCGAATACCGCAATCCGATGATAACGCTCCTTCTGTCCGAACAGAAGCAGGCTGTCATCAGCCTTTCCATTGACAAAATCAACGCTCTCCATCAGCTTCTTCAGATACTCCATCTGCGCGCATCCCGGATGATGCATTGCGTCCTGCCATACCTCGCGGACTCCGTAAGCACCGCGCTCGTTCAGGTTGTCATAGAACTGCATGATCGCATTGCTTCCATACGTATGTCCTGCCGCACCGGCAAATACGGACCAGTACGCATAGCGGCGTACATCCCACTCTTCCCAGAATGGATTGCGCGGATTGTGCAGTCCCTGCGGGATTCCTTCGTAGGACGGCTCCGCGTCCAACGTCGGCTTGATCACATCATAAGAGAAATCACGATCTACATACTTCCAGTTGTCCTCGCCAAAGAACGTCTCGCGCTCTGCGTTGTCATCCCACTCGCCAAGAGACGCCTGGTCATAACGTCTGTGCCCGGACTGGAACAGATTCATATCAAGCCACGGCTCATTGTGGAACCACAGGGAAGAAGAGGTGCGGCCGAACGGATGGAACGCAACGATACGCTCCGGATTGTAGGACTTCAGGATCTTTCCTTCCAGGCAGAAAACATCGTATCCGGCATCTCCGCGCACGTCACCTCCAAGAATCCAGATCAGATTCTTCCTCTCCTGATAACGCTTTCCAAGGAAGTTCGCATAGGTCTCCATCTTCTCCAGAGACAGGATTCCTTCCTTTACCAGAGAACCCCATGCCGGAAGCAGGCCGATATACATATCCATCTCCTCTGCCAGCAGCAGAATGCGGTCTACAAATTCCCAGTACCCCTTCTTGGTTACATCCTTCATGCCGGGAGCCAGAGACGCCTCAATCTCCACCTTCGGCAGCGTATGTGCCAGTACGGTCTGAATGACATTATAGCCCTTTTCCTTCCGGTTTCTCAGATAGGTACGGATCTCATCCTCATCCAGCTTCTGAAGCATCAGCCACGCTGTATCTCCAAGCCAGAAAAACGGCTGATCCCCCTCCATCAGATAACGGCCGTTCTCACTGACGTGAAGCGGCTTTCTTGTCCACTCGCTCATGTTTCTTCTGTTCCTTTCTTTTTCAACTCTATATCAGCCCTTGACAGAACCGATCATAACGCCCTTTACAAAATGCTTCTGAACGAACGGGTACAGCACAATCAGCGGAAGGCTTCCAAATACGATAACCGCATACTTCAGTACCTCAATCGAAGCCGCACGCATGCTCTGCTCGGCCGTTGCCGCCATTTCCTCCAGCGCCTTGACAGAACTCATGATATTTCTTAATACAACCTGCAGCGTAAACTTGTTCTCGCTGGACAGATAGATGTACGCGTCGAAATAGGAATTCCAGTGCGCAACCGCGTAATACAGAACCAGAACGGCGATAATTGACTTTGAAAGCGGCAGAATCATACTCAGAAGAATACGGATATCGCTGCATCCATCCAGTCTTGCCGATTCCAGCATTTCAGCCGGAATGCTGTTCTGGAAGTAAGTACGGGCAATGATCATGTTGTATACAGAAATCGCGCCCGGAAGAACTAACGCCCACATCGAATCCAGAAGCTTCAGATTTTTGATGTTCAGATACGTCGGAATTAAGGGCGCTGAAAATATCATAACAAACAGGAAGAGCGATGTAAAGAGCTTTCTTCCAACAAAATCCTTGACAGAAAGCGGATATGCCGCCAGAATCGTCATAAAAATATTGATTGCAGTTCCGATCACGGTATAGATGATAGAGTTCTTATAACCAGTCAGAAGCATTCTGGTCTGGAAAATCTGCTTATACGCGTCAATGTTAAGCCCCTTTGGCCAGAAGCTGACCTGCCCGCGGATAACCGCATTCGGCGAAGACAGCGAAGACGCGATAACATTCAGAATCGGAAGCGCAACTAACAGAAAGCAGATCGCCAGAAAAATGGTATTAATAACATGGAAACACTTATCACTGTGAATTATTTTCTTCATTCCGCTCCTCCTTAGAACAGGCTGGTTTCCGAAACCTTATCGGAAATCTTATTTACAACCAGCAGTAAAAACATAGAAATCACAGACTGGAAGATGCCAATTGCAGTAGAGTAGCTGTACTGCATGCTTCCAAGACCGATCCGATATACATAGGTAGAAATGATATCGGAATTTTTCATGTTCAGATCGTTCTGAAGGAGAAGTACCTTCTCATATCCGATCGTCAGGATATGTCCGCAGGACATAATCAGAAGAATAACTGCTGTCGGAAGGATACTAGGAATATCCACGTAACGGATTCTCTGCCAGATGCTCGCTCCGTCCACTCTTGCCGCCTCATGAAGCTCCTGATCAACTGCCGCCAGCGCGGAAATATAAATAACCGCGTTGTATCCAGTTTTCTGCCATACATCCGAAAATACATAAATCGTTTTAAACAGTTTTGGTTCACCCATAAAGTGAATCGGGGTTCCTCCCATCGACTGAATCAGGTTATTGACCGGACCGGTCAGAGACAGAATCTGGGACAGGATGCCGACAATCAGAACAGTCGAAATAAAGTATGGCATATAAGTTACCATCTGTACCACCTTGCCAAACCAGCGGATTCTGATATAATTCAGTGCAATTGCCAGGATAATCGGCGGGAAAATACCGACCACAATTCCGTATACAGACAATCCAAGCGTGTTCAGCATCAGTCTGGAGAACTGAGGCGACTGGAAAAATGTCTTGAAATGCTTCAGTCCGACAAATGGACTGTTCCAGATTCCGCCGCGGAACGTATAGTCGCGGAACGCAATCTGCGAACCTAAAATCGGCATATACTTAAATACAGCCAGATATGCCAACGGCAGCAGGATAATCAGGTACAGCTGCCAGTGCCGCTTGATTGCTTTTATCGTCATCTTTCTTTTATGTTGGCGAAACGCCTTTTTGTCCATCGGATTTTCTATTGCATTTTGTTTTTCCATCCGTAGCCTCCTCTTTTCCTTCCGGCGGATATCCGGTATCCGCTTTCTTACTTACCTGCTTCGTCATAAGAAGCGAAAGAGATCCACGCACTGTGGACCCCTTTCCTGCAGTCTCTCAGAATCCCTTGATTTCTGGATTGCTCTTCGCAATTGAAGCAGGGGACTTCCTTGATTTGTTAAAAGCCTGCTTCTTATAGATAGGGCGGCATGCCAGCTGTCTGCCGGAGATGCCTGTCACCTTATGAGTGATTTATTTCTTTGCGAAGGAAGACTCATCATATGCCTTCTGAAGCAATTCCAGATAGCGCTCCAGTCCAACATTGTTCAGATCCTCAAGGTAGTTATCCCATTCAGCATCGATATCCTTCTCGCCGGTGATAAACTGAACCATCAATTCCTTCTGGGTATCCATCACATTGGTCTTGATCAGGGACATTTCACTTGCGTCTTCCTGAGACATATACAGATCCGGCATAACAGACTCTAACGGCTGCGCAACCTTCTGATGCTCTACAGAAGCATTGTACATAACGAGCTGACGTCCAACTAACGGCTTTACATCATCTGCGTACGGATCCGGATTGGTTGCTGCGCCTACGATAAACTCAGAAGAACGAACCAGGCAGGTCAGCTGACCCATAGTCTGATTGGTGGTATCTGCATCTAAGCTCTTATACAGTGCCTTGGTTTTTCCATCAAGACCAACCTCATCGGTATCTTCGCCAAGCATCTCATAATGGACGCCTTCTACGCCGAGTGCCGCACGATAGGTATTCTCTTCCGTTGCCAGATAATCCAACAGACGGAATGCCGCCTCCGGATTAGAGCATGTGCTGGAAATGAAGGTCATACCGGTCTGGTACATAACATAAGGATTCCATGCCGCAACACAGGTTCCGTCCGGTCCTGTCAGAGGTGCCAGAGACTGGTACTGCTCCCACTTCTTAGAGTATGGCTCTGTAGTCAAGTCACATGCATAGCCAGGACGCTGTGCCAGGAAGCATCCGATTACACACTCGTCTCCCGACTCGTTGATATTTACCTGATTATTCTTATCCTGAGTAAAGGACTCCGGATTCAGTAAGCCCTCTGCATACAGCTTATTCAGGAACTTCAGTCCTTCCTTATAGCCGTCCTGAACCGGTGCGAACATTACAGTTCCGTCATCGACATACAGCTTGTTTGTCTCAGATGTCAGCTGGAACGGATCCATCAGGAAACCGTCAATCTGGGTTCCCGCACCGGATGTTACCGTTGACAGCGGGATTTCATCGTTCGGATCTCCGTTTCCGTTTGCGTCCTGCTCCTTGAATGCCTTCAGTACTTCATAGAACTCATCAGTTGTTGTCGGCATATCCAGTCCCAAATTGTCCAGCCACTGGGTGTTGATCCAGCACTTCATATTAAACTGTACATGCAGGGAAGCATCTACATTCGGCAGCGAATAGATGTTTCCATCTGGTGTCGTAATAAATTCACGCATTCCGTCAAACGCTTCAAATGCTGCCTTATAACCAACGGAAATCGTGTCCAGATACTCATTCAGCGGAAGTACCAGTCCCTGCTCGCCAAGGAACTGCTCGGTTGCCTTGTCATAACGGCTGGAGTTTCCAACGCCGGTCAGAATAATGTCCGGCGTTTCTCCGGATGCAAACAGCACACTCAGCTTCTCCTGTACATTATCGGAAGAAGCGCAGGTCTGCCACTCCAGATGAATACCGGTCTTTTCTTCCAGCTCCTGTACATGAGTATTATCCTCCCAGCTGTACTCACCGTTGGACGGTGCAAATACAGTCAGCGTGATCGGCTCATTCACGATCGGTAGAGTTCCCGGCTCATTAAACTCCGTATCTGCTGCTGCCGGAATTGACATTGCTCCTGCTGCAACTGCCAGTACCATAGACAGTGCCAGTGATTTCTGTAACTTCTTTCTCATTCCATTACCTTCCTTTCTCTTTTTCCCACACACCTGCCGGCATTTTCTGCCGACCAGATTTGTTCTGATGCGCTTATCATATCGGATCTTCCCTTAGAAAACAACGGCCAAATTCCCGGATTACCGTACATTTGCTGTGCTGTATCCCCGTACATTTTCTTTTGTACGGTGCATTTTCTTTGTTTTTCCGGCTTTTTCTGTGAAAAATGTGTTTGCCGCACACCCCTGCGCCTTTTACGCCGTTTTCGGACTTCCGACAGCCGCCTGTTCTTTTCAAAATGAAAAAGGACAGACACACTCTGCGTGAATGTGTCCATCCCACTGTTTCCCATCTGTTCCATCTGTTCTTTGCAGACTCCCGTTATTTCTGTCTCGTCTCCGTATCTTTCGGTGCCTGCGTTTCCTTTTCATCCGGCTTCCATGCAGACGGCGATACCTGATACGCGCGTTTGAATGCGCGCCGGAAAGTCGCGCTGCTGTTGTAGCCGACTGCCTGAGCGATCTGCTCCATGTTCATCGTTCCCTGCACAATCAGTTCTTTTGCCTTCTGCAACCGGATTGTTTCCAGGCATCCGGAAAACGAGCTGCCGACCATGTCTTTAAAGAAAATGGAAAAATAATTTTCTGACAGGCCAAATGCTTCCGCAGCTGCCGGTACGCCGAACTGCGGATCCGCATAGTTTTCCTCCAGACACTGAATCAGCCGGTCATGGTATTCCTTTTCCTTCTCATTCCTGCTGCTCTCTGTCCGCTCACACAAAAATGCAAACTGCTGCTCAAGCATCGAAAGCGCCCTCCCAAGGCTGCTCTCCGACTCGATCCTCTCGACAGTCTCTGTAATCGGCGTTTCCTGAGCTAGATTGCTGTGCAGTGTCAGCAGCGTCATCGTCAGGTTTGCAGTCAGCATCCGCGACGCCAACCGGGACAAATGGCTTTTATGCGTATTTTCTTCCGCAATCCGCCCGAACAGCTCCCGTACATCCTCTCCACGCCCCTCTTTTACTGCCTGTATCAGACGGTTCTGCAGCTCCGGCGGATACCACGGAAGCGAAAGGTCCATCAGCGACGGATCATACACAACCAGCTTCTTTCCTTCGATTTCCGCCCGGTCCGCGCAATAGCATGCCTGACGATACGAAAAGTACAGATCACTCTTATCCGTGCAGATATTTCCGACTCCAATCGCAAGCACACCGGCACAGGCCTCAAGACCCGGCAGCCACTTCGCCTGTCCCTCATTTCCGGCGATCAGCAGCGCCAGCGATGATGTATCCGGCGCGTAACTTGCACGTACTGCCTCCTGGTTTCCAATCCGTTCCAGAATTGGCTCCAGTTCTCCATTAATCCGGAGCACCGCAATAAACCAGCTGTCTTCCAGCAAATCGATTCCGACATACGCCGCCTCGTCCGCAATCTCCTGCTCTGAATGAAATTCTCCATTCAGAAGCAGCGTCATAAAGTTTACTTTTTCCCGAACACCTTTTTCCTTCAGCACATTCTCCATGGAATGGTTGCTTTCTAAGAGCCGGTTAATCCCCTGCTCCAGAAATTCATATTCCGCAAGACCGGACGACTTCCTGCTTTCATGCTCATCCATGCTCTGATCCGCGCACGCTTCCCCGATTTCTCCAAACTCGCCCAGAAACATCCGCTGCAGATTGGCGACAACATTGCGGACCGGGCCGCTGTAACGCCACGCAAACCGCCATCCGAGAAAAATCTCAAAGAGAACTACAGCAAACAGGATCATCCACGCTGCTGTCTGCGTCCGCTTCGGACTCTCCAGCGCAATACTTCCCGGAAGCACTGCCGCAAATAGAATGCCATCCTCGGATTTCTGGTAGAATACCATATATTCTTCATTTCCAAGTGTCTGTGTCACGCAGCCGCTTGCCCCGGTCATTTCTAATATTTCCGGAAGCTCTGCAATCTCATTTTCCGATCCGACCGGAGCAATGCCCGCGATCAATGTCTGATCTGAGTCATATACAAATACAGAAGCATTCATCGAACGCAGCGACACAAACATCTCTTCTATGTCTTCCATCGGAACCAAAAACTGAATCACTGCTTTTGCCTCAGAGCCCGGCCTCAGATAACTGCGCACCGGATACGAATACGTCATCGCGGTAACCAGGTACCCGTCCACGTAGATTTCCTGCATCGGAAACAGCGTCCAGTTTTTCCCGTTCAGGCTTTGATCTAACCACTCTTCGTAAGTCATCTGCGAATAATTCCGATAATTATCGAAGAAAAAATGACTGCCCCGATACATTCCTTTCTTTCGGAAACTCAGCCCATTGCGGCAGATGACACTGTAATCATTAAACGCTGAGGTGTCCGCAAACACTTCATTAAACTTTTCATTACAGTGCATCAGCGAAAGGATACTGGTTTCACCTGGAATCAGATCATCCAGGCCGCTGACCCAGCCTAAACTGCTGTCCGCCACCAGCGAAAACGCGCCTGCGTGCATAACCTCCAGACGCTTTTCAAATTCCTTCCGCCCTTCTGTCAGATTGTTGTTCAATACTTCTTTATAGTAATTTTCCGTACTTGTATTCCATGAACTGATCAGGAAAAATACAACGACAAACGGAACCATCAGCACTGCCAGATATGACAACAGCAATGAAGAAAACAGCTTCTTCACCTTAAAATGATCTTTCTTCCCCATGAATCCTCTATTTTCTCCCCCCTGACATCCGCGATACGCTTGGAATCTCTTATATACCTCGCTGCGTTTCTGGCTTTCCGGGCCTTTTGCCGCGCCTTCCCGCAAACCGCTTGTGCATTATGTATCATTTTTACATACATTATTTTCTATTTTACACAATTTTTTTCTGCTTGGCAACTGTTTTCTGCTAAAGCAAAAATCTGATTTGTATTCCCTCTATGCTCAAACAGTACCGGATCTTCTCCGCGCCAATAAAGGTGCCATCAGACGCAAAACTGCCGCCCGCAGATTTCTCCGCGAACGGCAGCCCGTTACACCGCTGACAGCAGGACGCTGATTTGCAGCTGTCTGTCATCCAGTTATGATTTTTTCTGATTATCTCTGAACACGTGCGCCAGCGCCGCCCATGATCGCTTCTACTTCCTTCTTACTTGCCATGGTGGTATCGCCAGGAGTAGTCATAGCCAGTGCGCCGTGAGCTGCGCCGTAGTTTACAGCAAGCTCTGCATCGCCGGTGGTCATCAGGCCATAGATCAGGCCGGAAGCGAAGGAATCGCCGCCGCCGACACGATCCATGATCTCCAGACCCTTGTAATCCTTAGCCTTGTAGATCTCTCCATCTGCCCAGCAGATTGCGCTCCAGTCATTTACGGTAGCGGTCTTGACCTCACGCAGAGTCGTAGCTACTGCCTTGAAGTTTGGATAGGTCTTTGCAGCTTCATTGATCATCTTCTTGTAACCGTCAAGATTCAGCTTCTTCAGATTTGCATCGTTGCCCTCGATCTCGAAGCCAAGGCAAGCAGTGAAGTCCTCTTCATTTCCGATCATAACGTCAACGTACTTTGCAACTTCCTTATTTACTTCCTGAGCCTTTGCCTGGCCGCCGATTGCGCTCCACATGGACGGACGGTAGTTCAGATCGTAGGATACGATGGTGCCATACTTCTTTGCGGCCTTGATTGCAGCCAGAACGGTCTCGCAGGACTGCTCAGACAGCGCTGCGTAGATACCGCCGGTATGAAGCCAGCGAACGCCAAGCTCACCAAAGATGTAATCAAAATCGAAATCTGCCGGAGTCATCTTGGAGATTGCAGTGTTAGCACGGTCAGAGCAGCCAACAGCGCCGCGGATACCGAATCCTCTCTCAGTGAAATTCAGTCCGTTTCTGCAGGTGCGGCCGATACCGTCGGTCTTGCACCACTTGATCAGGGAGGTGTCAACGCCGCCCTGCAGGATGAAGTCCTCCATCAGCTTACCAACTTCGTTGTCAGCAAATGCAGTGATAACACCGGTGGTCATGCCGAAGCAACGGCGAAGACCTCTGACAACGTTGTACTCTCCGCCGCCTTCCCATGCGCGGAATGATCTTGCGGTGCGGATTCTTCCCTCACCCGGATCCAGACGAAGCATAACCTCGCCCAGAGATACTGCATCAAACTTGCACTCTTCCTTCGGTCTTAAATTCAGATTCATTGTTTTTATTTTCTCCTTTCAATTCGTCCCGCAGCCCGTAAAGGTCCGGGACTCCTTGCTGATATCAAAGCGGATGTTTTCCCGCTTTTTGTCTGCTTATCATCAGATCGCCGATTGGTTTCAATCGCAGATCCGCTTAACTGGCACGCCGCTTCTTAGCCGCGGATTTCCTTTACCAGCTCAACTGCTTCCTTAGTCATAGCCAGGATCTTGTCAAACTCGCCGGCCTTGATCAGGTCGCCCTTTACCATCCAGCTTCCGCCGCAGGCAATGATCTTATCGCAGCCAAGATAATCCTTCAGGTTCTTTGCGTTTACACCGCCGGTCGGCATGAACTTAACCATAGTGTACGGTGCTGCCAGAGCTTTGATGGTGGATACGCCGCCATACTGCTCAGCCGGGAAGAACTTAACAACCTTCAGACCGCGCTTTACAGCCTGAGCGATCTCGGACGGAGTTACGCAGCCTGGGAAAATCGGGATCTGCTTGGACAGGCAGTAGTCAACGATCTCCGGATCAAAGCCCGGGCTTACGATGAACTTTGCGCCTGCATTTACCGCGCGGTCAACCTGCTCGGTGGTCAGAACGGTACCAGCTCCGACTAACATCTCCGGATACTTTGCGCTCATGCGGCGAATTGACTCTTCCGCTGCTGCGGTACGGAACGTAACCTCAGCGCACGCAAGACCGCCCTCAACCAGAGCGTCTGCCAGCGGCTCCGCGTCCTTTGCATCGTTTAAAACTACAACCGGAACTACTCCATACTGAGCAATCTTTGCTTCCATTTCACAGCTCATAATCAATCTCCCTTTTCTTTATTATGTGCTCTCGGAACACACGCCGATCCGTCCTCGCCGGCCGTACCGCCTGTTTCCGCAGCCAGTTGGTTTTCCGCGTCCGAACGGGCGCGGCATCGGCAGAAAACTGGAAAAAACCAATTTTCCGCGATTTTGCTTATACTCAAAAAGTACCACATTTTCAGGCACTAGTCAATAATATCCGGCAGAATTTTTGTTTTTTCTCAAGTACAAAGCGAAACGGTTCGCTTTTTGTCTTCCAATACAGTCGGATCACCTGCTGCAGCCGATACTGCGTACGCAGCCACCAGACCTCCTGCCAGAAGCACTGCCACTGTCAAGGAATTTTCCTGTTGTTTTTTACGCAGCAATGCCCGGCAGAATTCACTCTCTGCCGGGCATTGCCCAACCATTGGCCATTATGCCTTCGCTTCTGCTTCTCCAAGCCGTACCCGTACAGTACGGATCTCAAACGGACCAAACGCAAGCTCCAGGCT
>CAJMMH010000069.1 GCA_905214365.1 uncultured bacterium | reverse complement strand
CTCCATGCCAGAGTGCGACAGAATGAGGGGTGATCTTGTAGTGAAGAAAGAAATGATAGCAATGCTCCTGGCAGGAGGTCAGGGCAGCCGTCTCGGTGTTCTTACAGCGGAAGTTGCAAAACCGGCGGTTTCGTTCGGCGGCAAGTACAGAATAATTGATTTTCCTTTGAGCAACTGCATTAATTCCGGCGTGGATACGGTCGGAGTCCTGACCCAGTATCAGCCGCTGCGTCTGAATACCCATATCGGAATCGGTATTCCGTGGGATCTGGACCGCAACTACGGCGGTGTTACCATCCTGTCTCCATATGAGCAGAGTCAGAACAGTGACTGGTATACCGGTACTGCTAACGCAATTTATCAGAATATTCGCTATATCGACAGTTATAATCCGGATTATGTACTGATCCTCGGCGGAGATCATATCTATAAGATGGATTATGAGGTAATGCTCGATTTCCATAAGTCCAACAACGCGGACGTAACCATGGCGGCAATGCCGGTTCCGATGGAGGAGGCAAGCCGTTTCGGTATTTTGATTACTGATGAGACCGGACGTATCGTTGATTTTGAAGAGAAGCCGAAGAACCCGCGCAGCAATCTGGCGTCCATGGGTATTTATATTTTTAACTGGCCGGTGCTCAGAGAAGCACTGATTACCAATAAGGATATTCCCGGATGCGATTTCGGCATGCATGTGATTCCGTACTGCCACAAGAGAGGCGATCGTGTCTTCTGCTACGAGTACAACGGCTACTGGAAGGATGTCGGCACGCTCAGTTCCTACTGGGAAGCCAATATGGAGCTGATTGATATTGTGCCGGTATTTAATCTGTATGAAGAATTCTGGAAGATTTATACCAAGTCTGATACGCTTCCGGCACAGTATATCGCGCAGAACGCGCATATTGAACGCTGTATCATCGGTGATGGCTGTGAGATTTACGGCAAACTGTACAACTGTGTTGTCGGTCCAGGCGTTACGGTGGAAGAGGACGTTGAAATTCATGACTCCATTATCATGGAAGGCTGCGTGATCAAGAAAGGAAGCCGGATTTACAAGTCAATCCTGGCGGGCGGAACCATAGTCGGCGATGGATGCAATATCGGTGTCGGCGAGTATGCGGAGAGCCAGTACAACAAAAAGGTATACTGCTGCGACCTGGTAACGGTGGCCGAAGGTTCTGTGATCCCGGATCATGTAACCATCGGAAAGAACGTGGCAATTTCCGGAGTGACAACCCCGGAGGATTATCCGGACGGACAGCTTGTCAGCGGCGGGTATATCATCAAGGGAGGTGACAAGTGATGAAAGCAGTCGGTATTATTCTTGCAGGCGGAAATAATAAGCGCATGAAGGAACTGTCCAATAAGCGTGCCATTGCGGCAATGCCGGTAGCAGGTACGTTCCGCAGCATTGATTTTGCGTTGAGCAACATGACAAATTCCCATATCCAAAAGGTAGCGGTTCTGACACAGTACAATTCCCGCTCCTTAAATGAGCATTTAAATTCCTCCAAGTGGTGGGATTTCGGAAGAAAGCAGGGAGGACTGTTTATCTTCACTCCGACCCTGACCGCAGACAACAGCAACTGGTACCGCGGCACCGCAGACGCGCTCTACCAGAATCTTGATTTTTTAAAGAACAGCCATGAGCCGTATGCGGTTATTGCTTCCGGAGACGGTATCTACAAGCTCGATTACGGCAAGGTACTTGAATATCACATCCGCAAGCGCGCAGATATCACAGTTGTCTGCAAGGAAATGCCTGCAACGGAGGATGTCGGACGTTACGGCCAGGTACATACTGATGCGGACGGCAGAATCACTGACTTCGAGGAAAAGCCGATGGTAGAGGCTTCCAACAATATTTCCTGCGGCATTTACATCATCCGCAGACGTCTGCTGGTTGAGCTGATTGAGCGCGCGGCAGAGGAAGACCGCTTCGATTTTGTAAAGGATATCCTGATTCGCTATAAGAATCTGAAGCGCATCTATGCATACCAGATTGATACGTACTGGAGCAATATTTCTTCTGTAGATGCTTACTATAGGACCAACATGGATTTTCTGAAGCGGGATGTGCGCGATTATTTCTTCCGTCAGGGCGAAAACGTATACTCCAAGGCGGATGATCTGCCGCCGGCAAAGTACAATCCGGGCGCAAATGTCAAGAACAGTATGATTGCTCCTGGCTGTATTGTCAATGGAACGGTGGAGAACTCCGTGATCTTTAAGGAGTCCTATATTGGCAATAACTGTGTGATCCGTAATTCGATCATCCTTAACGATGTTTATATTGGCGACAATACCGTGATCGAGAACTGCATTGTAGAGAGCAACGGAACGATCCGCGCAAACAGCAGTTATATTGCAAATCCGGATGAGTACCGGATCATCATTGAAAAGAATGAAAGATATATTCTGTAAGCGCCGCAGGCCGGCAGGGTGAACCGGCAGCAGAGCAGTACAGAGAACAGAGGTCAGTTTCATGGAAATTACAGACGTGAGAGTACGAAAGGTGGCGTTAGAGGGCCGGATGAAGGCAATCGTTTCCATTACCCTGGACAACGAGTTTGTGGTGCATGATATCAAGGTGATTGAGGGGGAAAAGGGAATCTTTGTAGCGATGCCGAGCAGAAAGGCAGCCGGCGGGGAATACAGAGATATTGCCCATCCGATCAATTCTGAAACAAGAGAGCGCCTTCAGAAGGTCATTCTGGAACGATACTACGAAGCGCTGCAGGAAGCGGAAGCAGAGTCCGCTTTGGCAGATGCCGATGAGGCAGATCCAGAATAAACGACCGGCACGTTTCCGTATATCCGGAAATCTCCCGTTCCGCGGCTTTTAGCCAGGGGCGGGAGATTTTGTGTTGTTATTGTAAATTCTTCCGGCATTACTTGCTTTTTAAAGGCGGGTGCGATAAAATTGTGCAGACGGTAATGCCGCAAAGACGGCGGATACGGACGGAGAGGAGGAGCCGGGCAGCAGCTGCGGCGGGTATTTTAATGAAAAAACGAAACGGTTATGACGGAGGGCGCAGAAAACGGAAAGCAAGAATACGTAAACTGCTTTTGGTGCTTGTTTCTATGCTGCTTGCGGCGGTGCTTGGATTTCTGTGCGTAATTTTGTGGCATGTATGGCAGCCAGTTACGATTCCGGTTCTCCCGGAAGGCCTGCAGCAGGAAGCGGGAAATCAGGCCTCGCAGACGGAAGAGGAAACGTGGGCAGTGACAGAAGCGCCGGAAGACGGCGGGCTGAAGGATTCCTCCAATGAGGCGATCAACGCGGCAAACCGCCTTGCCAGGATGTATGATTATGAAGGGGCAAAAGCAGCGATCACAGCGATTCCCGGATATGAAACGGATGAAGAGTGCCAGGCGGCGCTCGCGGTTTACGAGGATTTGGAAGCACAGTGTGTGCCGTGGGAGCGTTATGACCAGATTACGCATATCTTTTTCCATATTCTGACAGTAGATGAAGAGCTTGCCTACAGCAGTGATAATTGTGATAATTACAATCAGGTTATGACAACTGTAGACGAGTTTAAGCAGATCATTCAGTCCATGTATGAAAAGGGATATGTGCTGATCAGTCTGCATAAGATTGCGAAGATGGAGCTGCAGCCGGATGGCACAGAGAAGATGGTGAAGCAGGAAATCAGACTTCCGAAGGGAAAAAAGCCGTTTGTTCTGTCAGAGGATGACGTTTGCTACTATGAGTATATGGAAGGCGAAGGCTTCGCGACAAAGCTTTGTCTTGATGAAAACGGAAAGGTTGTCAATGAGTATGTGAACCGGGACGGAAGTGTCAGCTACGGTGCGTATGATGTGCTTCCGATTCTGGAAGAATTTATTGAAGAGCATCCGGATTTTTCCTATCAGGGATCGAAGGGCATCCTGGCATTCACTGGTTATAACGGCGTACTTGGTTACCGCACCAGCGATTTCTGGTATGCGGAAAACTGCAATTATTATATTTCTGATGAGAAAAATGACCGGCTTAAGCAGACGGAGTATTCCTGGCCAAATCTTAACATTGAGCAGGATAAGCAGACGGCAAAGCAGGTCGCGCAGGCAATCCGCGATCTTGGATGGGAGATGGCGAGCCACAGCTGGGGCCATATCAATATGAAAAAGTCCGATATCAGCAAGTTTGTCTGGGATACCGATCTGTGGGAGCGCGAGGTGGAACCGATCATCGGAGAAACCGATATCCTGCTATATCCGTTTGGCGCGGACGTCGGCGAATGGATGGCAAGCGAGTACGGCGCGCAGAATGAACGGTACATGAAACTGAAATCGGTCGGCTTCGACTACTTCTGCAACGTAGACAGCGCACAGTACTGGGTTCAGATCGGGGATTCCTTTTTCCGGCAGGGACGCAGAAACATGGATGGCCAGATGATGTACAAGCAGATTGTATATCCGCAGAAGCTGTTGACAAGCGATCTGTTTGACGCGGAAACGGTGTTCAGCAAAAACCGCCCGGTGCCGGTGCCGGGAGTTACACTTCCGGAGTCGGAGGCACAGACGCAGGCAGAGCAGTAAAAAGAAATGTGCTCTCGGAATCTCGTTGTACTTGAAAATCAGCCGCAAAGGCAGGTGTATAAGAGATTCCGAGAGCACATAGAAGTATCAGGAGGAAATAGTATGTATGTAATTGCAGGTCTGGGAAACCCGACTGCCCAGTATAAAGGAACAAGACACAACGTTGGTTTTGAGGTTATTGACCGGCTGGCGGCAAATTGGAACATTTCCGTAGACACAAAGAAATTTAAGGGATTGATCGGAACCGGCAGGGTTGGAAGTGAAAAGGTCGTGCTGGTAAAGCCGATGACGTTTATGAATCTGAGCGGCGAATGCCTGCAGGAGGTTCTGAATTTTTACAAGCTGGACGGCTCCAGCCTGATCGTGATTTACGATGATATCAACCTGGCTCCGGGAAAACTGCGTATCCGCGGAAAGGGAAGCGCGGGCGGACATAACGGGATGAAGAGCATTATCCAGTGCTGCAATACCCAGGAGTTTGCGAGAGTCCGCGTCGGAATCGGAGAAAAGAATTCACATCAGGATCTAGCTGACTATGTGCTTGGACATTTTCAGGGAGAAGAAAAGAAGCAGATGGAGGACGCGTTTGTGCGGGCAGCGCAGGCAGTGGAAACACTGATAACCGGAAGTCTGGAAGAAGCGATGAACCGCTTTAATTAAGGATGGCAATTGACGGCAGGGAGGTTCCCGCATCTGCCGGCGAGGGGATGAATTGCTGAAAAAGGGAAATAACGGCGGGCGGAGAGGAGTGACATATTATGCCTGGAATATTTGCAAACCCATTATGGGAACTGAAGGAGTACGAGGACTTTCATCATGCATTGACAGAAGGAACCGGAACGGTCGGGCTAACCGGCTGCGTTGATTCGGAGAAAGTGCATCTGATGAGTACGTTTCTCGGAGAGCGGCGGTATCAGCTGGTTGTAACCTACAATGAGCAGAGAGCAAGGGAGATTCAGGAAGATTACCGCCTGTTCTGCAGCCGGGTATATCTGCTTCCGCCGAAGGATCTGATTTTCTTTCAGGCAGATCTGCAGAGCAACACGATCACAAGAGAGCGGATGAAGGCAATTCAGGCGATTCTCGAAGGCGAACAGGCAGTGATCATTACCACGATGGACGGACTGATGAATGCGCTTGCACCGATTTCCGTGATTGCGGATGCCGTAATCCATCTGAAAGAGGGAGAAGAGGTCGATCTGGAGCAGTTAAGCCATCAGCTGGTACTCAATGGCTATGACCGGGTCGGCAGGGCTGAGCAGCCGGGGCAGTTTGTGATTCACGGCGGCATTATTGATATTTTTCCGTTTACCGGGGATACGCCGGTCCGGATTGAGCTTTGGGGCGACGAGATCGATTCCATCCGTTATTTTGACGCGCTGAGCCAGCGCTCCATTGAGCAGATTCCGGAGACAACCATTTATCCTGCCACCGAGCTGGTCATGACGGACGAAACAAGGCTTCGCGGCACATGCCTGCTTTCTGACGAATTAAAAAAGCAGACGGCCATGTTTAAGAAAAATAAGCAGGGAGAACAGGCAAGACGGCTGGAGGCGGAGATTGCTCCGATCCTGGATGAGCTGAAAGCGGAAACCATGCTCACAGCACCGGATGGCCTGGTCTCTTATTTTTATAAAAAGCCGGTTCACTTTTACGAGTACCTGCCGAAGGATCAGACACTAATCTTTCTGGATGAGCCTGTCCGGCTGGAAGAGCGCGGAAACGGTGTACTTGCCGAGTTTGAGGAAAGCATGAAAAACCGTCTGGAACAGGGTTATCTGCTTCCCGGACAGACTGGACTGCTGCTTTCGCCAAAGCAGGTGCTTGCCGATCTGAACCATGCGCAGACGGCGGGACTAGGCAGTCTGGACAACCGCATGGGCAGTTTGGCTGTGGTTGATTACTACGCGCTGAATGTGCAGAATATGACGACCTACCGTAACAGCTTCGAGATGCTTTTAGAGGATCTGAAACGCTGGAAAAAGGAAAGGTATCGGGTTGTGCTGTTATGTCCGTCCCGGACAAGAGGACAGCGTCTAGCGTCCCAGCTGGTAGAGGAAGGGCTTCTGGCCTATTGCAGTGAGGAGGAAAACAAAGAGGTACAGCCGGGCGAGATTATGATTGCGTACGGCAACCTGCACCGCGGTTTTTTATATCCGATGTTAAAATTCGCTGTCATTACCGACAGCGATCTGTTTGGCGTAAAGAAGAAAAAGAAAGAACGGAAACAGAAGTATCAGGGCATGAAGATCCAGGAGTTCGCAGATCTGAAGCCCGGAGATTATGTGGTGCATGAGAGCTATGGTCTTGGTATATACCGGGGAACCTTCAAGCAGGTGATCGACCGCGTGACCAAAGATTATATCAAGATCGAGTACGGGGACGGCGGCAACCTGTACATTCCGGTTACTCATCTTCACATGATCCAGAAGTATGCCGATGCAAGCGCAACTGTTCCGAAGCTGAACCGGTTAAGCGGTCCGGAGTGGTCAAAGACCAGAAGCCGCGTGCAGAAGGCAGTCGCGAATATTGCGAAGGAGCTTGTTGAGCTGTATGCTGTGCGTCAGGAATCAAAGGGATACGCATTCCGGGAGGACAGCGTCTGGCAAAAGGAATTTGAAGAGATGTTCCCGTTTGAAGAGACGCAGGATCAGTTAAAGGCGATTGAGGATACCAAGCGGGACATGGAAAGCACAAGGATTATGGATCGTCTGGTCTGCGGCGATGTCGGATACGGAAAGACAGAAATTGCGATCCGTGCCGCGTTCAAGGCAGTTCAGGACAGCAAGCAGGTAGTATACCTGGTTCCGACCACAATTCTGGCACAGCAGATTTACAATACCTTTGTCCAGCGGATGAAGGATTATCCGATCCGGATTGAGATGCTGTCGCGCTTCCGCAGTCCGGCGCAGGTTCACGCGACGGTAGGGAACCTGAAAAAGGGACTGGTTGATATCGTTATTGGAACGCATCGGGTGCTGTCCAAGGACGTGATCTTTAAAGATCTTGGCCTGCTGATTATTGATGAGGAGCAGCGCTTCGGCGTCGCGCACAAGGAAAAGATCAAGCAGATGAAGAAGAATGTGGATGTGCTGACGCTGACCGCGACGCCGATTCCGCGGACGCTTCACATGAGTATGATCGGCGTGCGCGACATGAGTGTGCTTGAAGAGGCGCCGAGCGAACGCCGGCCGATTCAGACCTATGTCATGGAGATGAACTGGGAGATGGTACGCGAGGCGATCAACCGTGAGCTTGCCCGCGATGGTCAGGTGTATTACGTCTACAACCGGGTCAAGGACATCGACCAGGTTGCGGCATCGATTGCGAAGCTGGTTCCGGACGCAGTGGTTGCCTATGCGCACGGGCAGATGAACGAGCGGCAGATGGAACAGATTATGATGGATTTCGTCAACGGAGAGATTGACATCCTGGTATCCACAACAATCATTGAAACCGGCCTTGATATCCCAAATGTCAACACAATTATTATCCACGATGCGGACCGGTACGGACTGGCACAGCTGTATCAGCTGAGAGGGCGTGTCGGCCGGTCGAACCGTACGGCGTACGCTTTTATCCTGTACCAGACCGGCAAACTGCTGAAGGAGGTGGCGGAGAAGCGTCTGCAGGCAATCCGGGAATATACGGATCTCGGCTCCGGCATTAAAATTGCAATGAGAGATCTGGAAATCCGCGGAGCCGGAAACCTGCTCGGAAGTGAGCAGCACGGGCACATGGAGGCAGTTGGCTATGATCTTTACTGCAAGATGCTCAACGAAGCGGTACGCCGTGAAACCGGAGAACTGACGCAGGAAGAGAGCTTTGAAACGACAATCGACATTCCGATCAACGCATATATTCCGGACAGCTATATCCGCAATGAAACGGAAAAGATGGATATTTATAAGCGGATTGCGGCAATTGAAACCGAGGAAGAGTCGATGGAGATGGTAGACGAACTGATTGACCGCTTCGGAGAAACGCCGAAATCTGTAATGAACCTGATCGAGTCCGCAATGCTGCGCCACGATGCGCACGCGCTTTACATCCGGGAGCTGAAAGCAACCAAGACGGAAGCCCGTTTCTTTATGCATCCGCAGGCAAAACTGCGTACTGATCAGATTCCGGGCTTTTTGAAGATCTACAACGGCGCGCTCCGCTTTATTCAGGGTGACCAGCCGTACTTCCTGCTCCAGGCGGGCAAGGGAAAAATCCGCGAACGCGAGCTTTCTCTTGGCACAATCAAGCAATTTCTGCAGGACATGAATGATCTGCTGGCGGTTTAACAAATCAAGGAAGTCCCCTGCTTCAATTGCGAAGAGCAATAAGCAAGTGGAATCATGCCGGCATCTGAAAGCCTGAAAACCCTTTCAGAAAAAGGGATTGCCACGGATATGAAAAAGTATTATAATTACTAATCAGTAATGCCCCTGACGGGGAACGGGCTTCGGAAGGGAATATCGTTTGGGAACCCGTGAAAAGCAAGGAGGAAAAAACATGAATTCAGTCAGACGATTGGGAACGCTGGCGCTGGCGGCTGTTACGGCGGTCGGTATGCTTGGCGGTTGTGCCAGCCTGGAAGAGAAAACGGAGCAGGATACTGTTGCGGCAACCTTTGACGGGAAGGACATTATGCTGGATTATGTGATGTACCAGATGCGTTCCGCGCAGTACAGCTATGAGCAGATGTTTATTCCGCTGTATGGAACAACCGATTTCTGGAAGCAGGAATACAGCAGCGGTGTAACCATTGAGGCATATGTAATCGGCAATGTGATGGCATCCATCCGCCAGACCAAGGTTCTGTGCGATTATGCGGATAAGAATGGTATTACCCTGACGGACGAGCAGCAGCAGAAGGTCGATGAGATGGTTACGAAGGCAATGGATTCCGATGAAGAGTACCTGCAGACAGTCGGAGCGACCGAAGCGATCATCAGAGAAGTGTTCTCTGAAAACGCTTTGGCAAATGCGGTATACCTGCAGTTGGTAGCGGACGTTGATACAGCGGTTGGAGATGACGAGTTTATCCGCAAAAAGGTTTCATATGTAAAACTTTCCCCAAAGGATCTTGAAGAGGCAAGCAGCGCGGCAGCGGAAAGCGAAAACGATACCGAAGCGTCTGGCACGGATGAAGAGACCGGATCCGCAGGCAGCGAAGCGGATGAGACAGAAACCGAAGCAGTAACGACTGCAGCAGAGACAGAGAAAACGACAGCTGCGGAAGAAACCACAGAGGAAGAAACGTCGGCGGAGACAAAAGAAGAGACAACTGCAGATGAGTCAAAGGAATCGGATGCGGAAGCAAGTCCCGAGACGGAGAGCGAGTCCGCGCCGGATGCAGAGCTGACTGTAGAAGAGAAGAACCAGAAAAAGTCGATTAATGAGGCGGCAGATGAGATTCGGGGACGTCTTGAGGATGGAGAGGATCCGTCTGATTTTGTCAGCAGCTACAATACCGACGACAATAAATACTTTATGGCAACGCAGTCCAGTGTGACGGTCGGCGATGACAGCACAACTGTTTATGCTGAAGCAGCGTTTGCGCTGAGCACCGGAGAGACGGATATCTTTACCGATGAGAGCTCCGGAGCGGTTTACGTACTGCTCTGCACCAACGATAACGATACCCAGGCGCGCCAGGATGCGATTGACACGGAGATTGAGAACCGGAAGGCAACGCTGTTTTCTGAAAAGTACGCGCCGATTCAGGAGGATTCTCCGAAGTTTACCGTTGATCAGGATGTGATCGGAAAGATTTCATTCAGCACACAGCTGTACGTTCCGGAAACCACCGAAGCGGCAACAGGTGAAGAAGAAACGGATACTGAAACTGAATCCGAAACAGAAACCAGCGAAAGCGAAGCAGCGTCCGAAGAGGGAACTGCGGGAGAAGCTTCTGAGTCAGAAACCGAGTCAGAGACTGAAACTGAAAACAGCTCTGCAGAAGAAACTTCAAAAGAGAGTCTGATGCAGAAACAGGAGACTGCAAAATAAATAAAACGGACAGGCAGGAGGATCTGCCGGACTGCCAATGGGGGCGGGACGGCAGATCCTTCTGTGCATCTGCCCAAGGTACTCC
>CAJMMH010000068.1 GCA_905214365.1 uncultured bacterium | reverse complement strand
CCTTTATCCGGATGATTCGGATGAGGCGGGCAATCTGCTCCGTATTTATCAGCAGTATTTCATGGTATGTAATGCGGCACAGCTGATTCTTCATGAGATGAAGGAGAAGAAGTATGATCTTCGTAAGATGTATGAGCATGCAGTCATCCAGATCAATGACACGCATCCAACCATGATTATTCCGGAGCTGATTCGTATTCTTGTGGAAGACAAGGCATTTACCATGGATGAAGCGATTGAAGTGGTAAGTAAATGCTGTGCCTATACCAATCATACCATTCTGGCGGAAGCGCTGGAAACATGGCCTTATGAGTCACTGGAAAAGGTGGTGCCGCAGCTGATGCCGGTGATTGACCGGCTGGACGTTCGGATCCGCCGTCGCTTTCAGAACCCAAAAGTACACATTTTGGATGACAGTGACCGCGTCCATATGGCACACATTGATATCCACTTCAGCCATTCAGTCAATGGTGTGGCTTCACTGCATACCGAGATTCTGAAAAACAGTGAGCTGAATGATTTTTATCAGATTTATCCGGAGCGTTTCAATAATAAGACAAACGGAATTACCTTTCGCCGCTGGCTGCTTGCAGCAAATCCGGAACTGACAACGCTGCTGAAGCAGACCATCGGCAATGGTTTCCTGGAGGATCCGGAGTGTCTGAACGCACTAGAAAAGCATCTGGATGACCGGGAATTCGGACGGCAGCTGCTTGCGGTCAAGCAGCAGAAGAAACATCAGCTGGCGGTCTGGCTCAAGGAAAAGAAGGGTCTGGAGATTCCTGAGGATTCAATTTATGATATTCAGATCAAACGTCTGCATGAGTACAAACGGCAGCAGATGAATGTCCTGTCTCTAATTCACCGGTATCTGGAAATCAAACGGGGCGTACTTCCGAAACGTCCGGTAACGGCAATTTTCGGAGCAAAGGCGGCGCCTGCCTATACGATTGCAAAAGATATCATCCATGCGATTTTATGTCTGCAGGAGCTGACGAAAGAGGATCCGCAGGTTTCGCCGTGGCTTCGGGTAATTATGGTGGAAAACTACAACGTGACGGCGGCGGAGAAGCTGATTCCGGCAGCGGACATTTCCGAGCAGATTTCACTGGCATCCAAGGAAGCATCCGGTACCGGAAATATGAAGCTGATGCTGAACGGCGCACTGACGCTGGGAACGGAAGACGGAGCCAATGTGGAAATCCACCAGTTAGTCGGGGATGAAAATATTTATATTTTCGGCGAGGACAGTGATACGGTAATCAGGCGGTATGCGGATCATTCGTACGTTTCGGCTGTGTATTATGAGGCGGACGAACGACTGAAGGAAGCAGTTGATTTTCTGACAGGAAGTGAAATGACGGCGGTTGGAGACCGCGCATGTTTAGAGCGCCTGCAGCATGAGCTTCTCAGTAAGGACTGGTTTATGACATTTCCGGATTTTGATGCGTATGTGCAGACAAAGGAGCAGATGTACGAGGACTATGAGGATCGGAGTACATGGGCGAAAAAGATGCTGATCAACATCAGCAAGGCCGGATACTTCTCGTCTGACCGTACTATTCGCCAGTACGCGGAGGAAATTTGGAAACTCTGAACGCAGAAAAGCTGGTATCTCCCATTGACATGAGGCAGGTCACAGCCGCTGCCTGAGAGCAGCGTGAACAGTAATGGAACAGCAACACAACCGAAAACACAAACCGTTTTCTGCTTGTAATCGGAGCATAAATATGTTACGCTTAACACAGCAGAAGAGAGACAGTCTGCGGGCTGTCTCTTTTCATTTTCTTATAGAAATTGCGTTTGTGAGATAAAAAAACGGGCGAAGAGAGGAAGATGGGATGATGTATCGGGTGGTCATTGCGGATGATGAAAAGGTGGAGCGCAGCGGAGTCCGCTTTTTGCTGAAGCGTCTGGACGAAATGTTTGAAATATCAGAATTTTCCAATGGACAGGAAGCGTGGGAGTGGCTGTCGAAGCATCCGGCGGATATTTTGCTGACGGATGTAAAAATGCCCTTTATGGACGGGATGGAGCTGATCCGCCGTGTTTATGAAAAGGATCCGGGCATCCGGATTGTCGTGTTCAGCGGATTCAGCGAATTTGAATACGCGCGTACCGCGATGAAGTATCATGCGGAAAATTATATTCTGAAGCCGGTCAATCCGGCAGAGTTTTCTCAGACAATGAAGCGGATTATCGCGGAGATTACAGCGGAGCGGGAAAAGGAACGAAAATTTGCCGAGATGGAGCGGCGGCTTGAGCAGCTGGAGGCATCTCCGCAGGAAGCCACCGGGCATGAAATTGCAGGAGGCGGAGGGGTTCAATCAGCGATTCATCCGGAAATCGAAACGGTGCGGCGGTACATTCAGGAGCATTACGGTGATGAACTTGGCATTGAAAAGCTGGCACAGCTTGCATATATGGCTCCTGCTTATCTGAGTACCATGTTTAAAAAGGAAACCGGCCAGAATCTGAGCAAATTTATCCGGGAAGTCCGTATGGAACGGGCAAAAGAGCTGCTGGAAGAGTCGCATCGGAAAATTATTGATATCGGCGCGGCGGTCGGATATCCCAACGTTTCCTATTTCTGTCAGAGCTTCCGGGAGTATTACGGCATCAGCCCGCAGAAGTACCGCAGCAAAGGAGAGGAAAGCTGATGCGGAAGGGAAGAATCCGGCAGTGGATCAGAGACTTAAAGATCCGCAACAAGCTGATGTTGATTTATGTCATTGCCGGTTTTGTGCCGGTGCTGATTGTCTTTCTGTTCTGTTACCGGCAGATACGCACGTCGTTGGCGGTACAGGAGGAGGACAGCATCCGCGGCTACATGACGCAGGCAGCTGGAGCACTGACGGGAAAGCTGATTGTTTATGACAATCTGTCCGACTACATCGCCTATAGTCGGAATTTGGCGCAGATAGCCGGAGCTGGCTACGACAGCATCTATGAGATGTACGAGCAAATCAGCACGCAATTAGACCCAATGCTGCAGTCACTGCGGTATTTTCATAAGGAAGTGCTGCAGGTAACGATTTACAGTGAGAGCTGCGAGGTGCGGCATGATGAGTCGCTGGCCCCGCTGTCTGTGGCAGAGAAGGAACCGTGGTTTGAACGTGCGATGGAAAGCGCGGAAAGCGTCTGGTACGTGGATCAGGCGGAAAAGACAGTAGTGTCGGTTCGCCGGATGCCCTTGTTAGAGCGGCTTGGAACCAGGGGACTTTTGTATATTTCGGTTGATTATGACAGTCTGTTCGAAGGATTTGAAGAGATTCCGCGGACAGATTTTGAATTAAGTATTCTGGATGCGGACGGTACAGTGATTTATTCCTGGGACTGCCTTTCATCCAGTCAGAATCCGTGTATTGAGCTGACAGAGGAGGTCGGCAGTGAGGACTGGAGCATCCGTTTCCGGCAGCCGCGCACGGTGTTTGAAAAGGCGCTGAGCCCGATTGCGGATCTGACGGTACTGACAATCCTGATCTGCGCGGTCGGAGCGGTTCTGATTTTTGTATTTGTAAGCATGTATGTAACCGTCCGGATCCATCGGCTGACAGTCGGGATGCGGGAGGTTGAGTCAGGCAACCTGGAGCCGGAGATTCCGCAGGATGCGTGCAATGATGAAATCGGCCAGCTGACGAGAGGATTTCAGAAGATGTTAGAGCGGATCCGCGGGCTGATTCAGGAGGTATACGGCAGCAAGCTGGCGCAGCGGGAATATGAGATGAAAGCGCTTCAAAACCAGATCAATCCCCATTTTCTGTACAATACGCTGTCAATGATCAACTGGAAAGCGATCGAGGCGGGCGAGGATGATATCAGCCGGGTCACACTGGCTTTGTCAACGTTTTACCGGACGTCATTAAATAAAGGAAACAATGTACTGCGCCTTAGGGATGAGATCAACAACATCCGGTCTTACCTGGAAATTCAGCAGACAATGCATGATTCGTCCTTTGACACGGAGATCGATGTGGAGGAATCCATTCTGGACTGCGAATCGCTGAACCTGATTCTGCAGCCGCTTGCGGAAAATGCGATTGAACATGGAATTGACTGTTTGACGGACCGCCGCGGAAAGCTGACGATCCGGGGGCGGGAAGACAACGGATTTGTTGTGCTGACGGTAGAGGATAACGGAAACGGCATGGACGCGCATACAGCAGAGCAGATTCTGACCAGAGAATCCAAAGGGTATGGCGTGCGCAATGTCAGCGAGCGTATCCGGCTGTTTTACGGCCCGGCATCGGAGATGAAGGTAGAAAGCGAACCGGGACGCGGAACCTGCATCCGGATTCGCTTCCCGGCTGTGCCGTTTCAGGCATCCAAAAACAACGCGTATCGTTCCCCTTTTTTCGGTAATAATAAATGATAAAGAACCAGAGATATCAATTGTTTTTTGAAATTTTCCATACAGTTTTCCTGATAACAAGCTGCCAAAATTATGGAATATAAAAAAAACAACATAAATCTAAAATAGTTGATATTTACGGGAAACGGGTAAAAATATATAATAAAAGCATCAAAAGACACAGGCACAGTTGTTTGAACTGCCGGAAAAGAACCGGCTGGTTTGTGCGGAATGTCGAAAAAGGAGGATTACGCAAATGAAATTCAGAACATTAGGTGCATGGGCGCTGACTGGCATGATGGCAGTTTCTTCTATGGCAATGCCTGCATTTGCAGAAGAGACAACCGAGGCTGAGGAAGTACCGAGCTTTGAGGTAGCGGAGAATAATGCGGATGCGGAAGAGATCGATCTGGTTGTATGGGGTCCGGCAGAGGATCAGGATGCAAGCAAGGGCGCATGGCTTCAGAAGTGGTGTCAGGCTTTCGATAACGAGCATCCGGAGTACGCAATCAACTTTACTTACGGCGTTTGCTCTGAGGGAGATGCAGGAAAGACTGTTTCTCAGGATCCGAGCGCATCTGCAGATGTATACTTCTTTGCAAACGATCAGATCAACACCCTGATTGATGCCGGCGCGCTGGCACAGCTTGGCGGCGAGACCGAGCAGTATGTAAAGGATACTAACTCCGAAACAATCGTTAAGTCCGTAACGGTAACTGATGAGAACGGCGACGAGGGTATCTATGGTATTCCGTTTACCACCAACACCTGGTTTATGTATTATGATACCAGCGTATTCAGCGAGGATGACATCAAGAATCTGGATACCATGCTGGAAAAGGGTAAGGTAGCGTTCCCGCTTCAGGACAGCTGGTATATCGCTTCCTTCTACGTAGCAAATGGCGGTACCCTGTTCGGTGAGGACGGAACCGATGAAGAGGCAGGAGTTGACTTCCTTGGCGAAGACGGCGAAGGCGTTGCAGTTACCAACTACCTGATTGATCTGGTAAACAATGAGAATTTCGTTGTTGATGACGGTGATGATATCGCAACCATCGGAGAGAAGATTTCCGCATGCTTCTCCGGCTCCTGGAATTACAACACTGTCAAAAAGGCTCTTGGCGATAACTTTGGCGCAGCAAAGCTTCCGACCATCACCATCGACGGTGAAGAGAAGCAGCTGAAGTCTTTCGCAGGCTCCAAGGCAATTGGTGTAAACGCTGCAAGCCAGAACATGAAGGCTTCTGTAGAGCTTGCAAAGTATCTGGGAAGCGCTGAGGCACAGGCTGATCATTATGAGCTCAGAAGCATCATCCCGTGCAACAGTGAGCTGCTCGAGGATGAGGATCTGCAGAAGGATGCTCTGGTAGTCGCTCAGAATGAGACCTTCGACGAGACTTCTATCATGCAGCCGTTCGTAAAGGCAATGGATCTTTACTGGACGCCGGCCGAGAACTTTGGTAAGGCAATCGTAAACGGTGAAGTTACCAAGGATAATGCAGAAGAGAAAACGGATGAGTTTAATACGCAGATGAATACCAGCGCGGTTGAGTAATCACCGGAGCGAGTTTGATCTGGAAGTGACCGGAAATCCCAAACGTGCGGTGCAAGTTTGGGATTTCGCTTTCTTCCAGCAGGGTGTTTTCTGGGAGCGGCAGTCTGGCTTAAAAAAATGGATTGCCATATATTGAGTATGAAACGCGGGAATGAGGAGGAGAATTGTGGCAGGCAGGAAAAAATTAAAGGAATTTGAGACTCCCTACAGCCTGATGAATGCGGTGACAAAGGGGGGGCTGACAACGAAGCTTTCGATGGTAATGATCGGACTTGGCAATCTGCTGCATGGTCAGATCATAAAGGGACTTTTGTTCCTGGCATCAGAGGTTTGGTTTATCTGGTACATGATTACGGCAGGAGCACATTGCCTGGCAGAGCTGCCGTCTTTGGGAACAAACGCCCAGCAGAAGGTATACAATGAGGCACTTGGAGTTTATGAATATGTGCAGGGCGACAATTCCCTTCTGATCCTGCTCTACGGCGTAGCAACGGTATTCCTGATCATCGGATTTATTTTTATCTGGATGAGCGCGGTAAAGAGCGCATACAAAACAGAAACGCTGGCAAAGACAGGAAAGCACGTCAACAGCATCCGCGATGATATCCGTGATCTGTTTGATAAGAGACTGCACTGCACGCTGCTGACGCTTCCGGTTTTCGGTGTGCTGATATTCAATATCCTTCCTCTGGTATTTATGATCTGTATGGCGTTTACCAACTACAGCAAGGAAGGAAAGCATCTGGTGCTGTTTGACTGGGTCGGTCTGGCAAACTTCAAAAAGGTACTGAACTTCCAGGACAGCATCGGCCATGAGTTCTGGTCAGTACTTGGCTGGACGCTGATCTGGGCGGTATTTGCGACGGCTCTGAATTATGTGCTTGGTATGATCTTAGCAATTGTCATTAATCGGAAGGATACAAAGCTGAAGGGACTGTGGCGTTTCTGCTTCGTCCTTTCCATTGCAATTCCGCAGTTCGTTTCTCTGCTGGTTGTCCGTACGATGTTAAAGGACAGCGGCTTTATCAACACGCTGCTGATGAATCTTGGTCTGATTACCAAGCCGCTTCCGTTCCTGACCAATGCGACCTGGGCGAGAGTCACGGTTATCGTTGCGAACCTGTGGGTTGGTATTCCGTACACGCTGATGCAGGTAACCGGTATTCTGCAGAATATTCCGGCTGAACTGTATGAGGCGGCAAAGGTGGATGGCGCAAATGCGGTTGTTACGTTCTTCAAGATCACGCTTCCGTACATGCTGTTTGTAACCACTCCGTACCTGATTACAACCTTTACCGGCAATGTCAATAACTTCAACGTCATTTTCCTGCTGACAGGAGGAGCGCCGACACCGGTTGGCGCAACGGCCGGAAAGACCGACCTTCTGGTAACCTGGCTGTACAAGCTGACGGTTGATCAGCAGTATTACAACATTGGTGCGGTTATCGGTATTCTGACCTTCGTGGTACTGGCAATTGTATCGCTGGTTACCTACCGCAACACCGGATCCTACAAGAATGAGGAGGGCTTCCAATAATGAGCAAACCGGTTAAATCCATGAAAACAAAAAAGCTGATTGTCAATATTATTGTGCATGTATGCCTTGTCGTCCTGTCTGTGATCTGGCTGGTTCCGATTGCATGGGTTGTCATGCAGAGCTTCAGCGGAAAAGTAGCGCCGACCTCGGATCTGATTCCGAAGACCTGGTCTCTGAACAACTATATCAAGCTGTTTACCGACACCGGAATCTTCAACTTTCCGAAGATGTTTGCAAACACGCTGATTATCTCCATTTTTACCTGCATTATTTCCACGTCTTTCGTATTGTCTGTATCCTACTGTATGTCAAGAATGCGGTTCAAGATGAGAAAGAAGTATATGAATATCGCGATGATTCTGGGACTGTTCCCGGCGTTCATGTCGATGGTTGCCGTATACTATATTCTGAAGGCAGTTGGCCTTTCCGAGGGCGCGATGATCCGCGTTGCGCTGGTTCTGGTATATTCAGCAGGTTCCGGCCTTGGATTCTATATCGCAAAGGGATTCTTCGATACGATTCCGAAGTCTCTTGATGAGGCGGCGTTCCTTGATGGCTGCACCCGGTTCCAAGTGTTCACGAAGGTAACGGTTCCGTTGAGTAAGCCGATCATCGTATATACAGTACTGACCTCGTTCCTTGGTCCGTGGCTGGATTTCATCTTCGCAAAGGTTATCTGCCGCGCGAATTCTGATTACTATACGGTATCCATCGGACTTTGGAACATGCTGGAGAAGGAATACATCAACTCCTGGTACAGCTGCTTTGCAGCCGGAGCGGTTGTCATTTCGATTCCGATTGCGGTCCTGTTCATCTTTATGCAGAGATATTACACAGAAGGTCTCTCCGGTGCCGTCAAAGGATAATACAGAGCTTTTTGCCACTGTGGGGGAACCCACAGCGGCATTTTGTATTTCCGTCGGATTATTTTGCCGGGGCGGTGTTTCGGATATCGTGACAAAACAGGAGAAAATTAATGAAAAAAGAAAAATGGCTGCTTTTCTGTGCCGCGGTGTGTATGCTGTCAGGCTGTCAGGCAACGGACAGAGAAAGCAGTCTGCAGACAGAGAGCGCGGCACGGACGGAAGAAGCGCAGACCAGAGATGCGGAGCAGGCAGCGGATACGGCAGCCGCGTGGCAGCTTGCGGCATCCGAGCCGTTTGCTCCTTATCCGGAAACAGTCACCTATACGCTTGGGAAAATGACCGGAGCGGACAATTCCAGCATGCCGCAGGGAGATACGTACAAAAACAACGCGTATACGCGGTATCTGAAGAATACGCTGAATGTGCAGAATCAGGATGTGTTTGAAGCGCGTGACGAGCAGTACGCGACTAATGTAGAAATGTGCATTGCGACCGGAAATCTGCCGGATGTGATGGTTATAAACGATCAGGAGGTGCTGAAGCGTCTGGTCAGTCAGGATTTGATTGAAGATCTGACTGATGCATTTGCGTCATGTACCAGCAGCCGGATCCGCAGCATGTACGCAAGCTATGGCGATACGGTGTTGGAAAACGCTTCGTTTGACGGAAGGCTGATGGCATTGCCGGAAACCAATATTGCGGAAGGACCGAACCTGCTGTGGCTGCGGCGGGACTGGATGGATAAGCTTGGACTGGATGCGCCAAAGACCCTGGATGATGCAGTTGCGGTGATACGGGCATTTCTTGCGGAGGATCCGGGAAACAACGGCGCTGGTGAAACCATTGGCCTGATCTGCGCGCCGGAACTGGCAGGCGGCAACGGCTACAGCGCGGAATACATGACAGATATTATTTTTGCCTGCAGCGGCGCATATCCAAAGCAGTGGATTGCGGGAGAGGATGGACTGGCTGTTTACGGTTCTGTGCAGCCGCAGACAAAAGAGGCGCTGATCCGGCTTCACGATCTGTATGAGGAAGGCGTGCTTGACCGGAGTTTTCTTCTGCGGAGTACCAATAATCTGATTGAACTGATCGTAGATGGAAAATGCGGATCCTTTTTCGGACCGTGGTGGGCGCCGAACAATCCGCTGATGGAGGCGGTGAAAAGCGATCCGTCCGCTGTGTGGGAGCCGTTTCTGATCGCAACAGACTCGGATGGAACGACAAGTTATCACAGCCAGAATCCGTCTTATAAATATGTGGTTGTGCGGAAGGGCTATGAGCATCCGGAAATTGTCTTTAAAATCGCGAGCGTGATATTTGACCGGATCCGTTTTGAAGAGTCTGATCCGAAAGAATTTGTCGATTACTATCAGAAGAACGTCGATCCGACCGCGCGGCCGCTTCCGATCAACCTGGATTACCGGGACGCGCTGAAGGAATGCTATCGGAGTATCTGCGGTGTGCTTGACGGGACAATTCCGGTGGAATCGCTGGAGATGTTAGAGCAGTCCTATTATGAGTACTGCCGGGCATATCTGGAGCATCCGGAAACTGCAAGCAGCGAAGAGTGGGCAGCCTACGCGTCGCGGATTCAGGCATGTGCGCTCATTGGCAGCGAAACGACCAGAGAGGTGAAATCTCTGTTTTTTGGAACAACAGCGACCATGAGCGATATCTGGTGGCGGTTAGAAGATCTGGAAGAGGAAACCTTCTTAAAAATTGTGACAGGAGAAGAGGATGCGGACGCATTTGACCGCTTTGTGGAACAATGGTGCAGAGACGGCGGTGAAGTAATAACAAAAGAGGTAAGAGAGAGCCTTGCCGGCTCCCGTTTTGGCAGCCGGTACGCAGACTGAAAAAGTGAGGACGGAAACACCAGCTGACAGCGGGCATATGATATAGAGAATTGAATCAGAAACAGACAAAGGGAGGCAGAACAGAATCTGCCTCTCTTTGCCGGAACAGGAAGGAAGTTCATGGACAGAAAACGGATGCTCTGCGCTGCTGCCCGGCTGTCAGTTCTGCTGGTGATCGCTGCGTTTCTTTTGACTGCTGCAGGATGCGGAAAAAAGGAAAAGAAACTTTCAAAGCTTGTATTGAATGAAGTTGCGCATTCTATTTTTTATGCGCCGCAGTACGCGGCAATTGAACTCGGATACTTTAAAGAAGAGGGAATTGATCTGCAGCTGGATACCGGATTCGGCGCGGATAAGGTCATGACGGCCCTGGTATCCGGCAATGCGGATATTGGATTCATGGGAAGTGAAGCCTCCGTTTATGTGTATGCGGAGGGACAGGAGGACTACGCAGTCAACATCGCTCAGCTGACGCAGCGTGCCGGCAACTTTCTGGTAGCGCGGGAGGAAATCAGTGATTTTGACTGGGAACAGCTGAAAGGCAGAACAGTTCTCGGCGGGCGTAAGGGCGGCATGCCGCAGATGGTATTTGAATATATTTTGAAGCAGAAGAGAAGC
>CAJMMH010000067.1 GCA_905214365.1 uncultured bacterium | reverse complement strand
AAAAGCATTATATCCTTTCGCTTCGAACTTGATCGCAGTTACTGTGCCGAACCCAAGATTATCAAATCCAATTATTGCTACAGATATATCTGCGTCTGTCGAAATCTGATAAGTAATATTTTGCACATGAGCATTAATATCAATTGTCTTCTTAATTAATTTCATACACCCACTCCCCTCTTTACTTTATTAAATCTAGATTATAGATGGCCTTGTTTCCTTTGAAATTATGTCGACCTCTAATTACCATCTTAATAATTTAAGCCTACACAGCTGCCTCTTATCCCTGCAGCTTTTCGTGTGCCTGCGCGCCGATTTCGATCTGCGGATGGGTACGGAAGTAATCCATGATGATTTCTACCATCTCGGTGTTGATTTCCTGGATCACCGGGCACTCCGGATACATCGGATACTCTCCCGCTCCGCTGAACCGGTAATTGTTCAGGCACAGGGAAATCGTCTCCTCCGGCTGGACTTCCTTTCCGTTTCTGCTCATGGACACAACCCGTTCACCGATCGGCGCGGACGGATCGATCCGGTACGAAATCCCCATAAAGTAATCATAATTATAATGCTCAACCTTAGGATGAAGGAAGCTGTCCGCAATCGTCAGCGTACCGTCTGCCTTTACCGCAAAGTACTGCGCGCTCCGCTCAATCGCCGCCTTCAGCTGCACCCCGGTGATCCGGCACACAACGAGGGTATTGGGGAACGGGTACGTTGCAATGATATCGCGTGTTGTCACTTCTGTTCGGAAGCCCGCAATCTCATTGGCAAGTCCGACAACCGACACCTCGGCTCCAGATACGTCCAGCTGAATCTCATTGATAAAGTCCGCGATTTCCGATCCATGAAGCGCCATTTCCAGCTTATCGCCCGGAACAAGCGCGTGGCTCAGATGGCCAACCGGAAGGTTCAGCCAGGTCTGCACCTTTTCCTCATTTTCCGCAAACTGCTCCCGAAGCGGCGCGCCGAGCGACGGATCCGCGCTTTTCTTTTCCGAATGGATCTTCAGCGCCCCGTCTTCGGAAACCAGGATCTCCAGCCAGTGATATTCTTTTCCGCGGTCCGCAGGCTGCACCACCCATGTTCCGTACAGATCCTGTCCATCGGTTGACATATGCTGATGACCGGTCAGAAGCACATCAAAATCCAGCTCCCGGCAAATCTTGCAGCCGACATTCTCCGTTGTCTTTGACAGACGCTTTCCGGTTTTCAGATCATCCTCAAATCCGCCATGGTAAATGCAGATGTTCAGATCGGTCTTTCCCTTCAGCTCCTGCAGCGCCGCTTTGGCCGCCTCAAACGGATCGGTTACCTGCACGCCGGTCAGATTTTCCTTCTTCTCCCAGATATTAATGTAATCCGTTACAATGCCGACCAGACCGACCTTCAATCCGTTTTTCATCGTATGAATAACTGCCGGATACAGCGGCTTTCCCGCTTCATCGCAGATATTCTGGCTCAGGCAGTGCGCATGGTTTTCCCGGATATATTCGAGCTGATACTCTCTGCCGTAATTAAAATCATGGTTTCCGATGGTATAGTAATCATAACCGCATGCGTTGACCGCGTCCGCCAATGGCTTCGGTGAATTTCCGATTCTGCTGCAGTAGTAGGCAAACGCCGACCCCTGCAGCATATCTCCGCCGTCAATCACAAGCGTATCTTCATCCTTCTCAAAGCCCCCGGCGCACTGGAACAGTCCCATCGGACGCACTTCCTCATCCCCGTAGTTTGTCGGATACAGGTACCCATGTACGTCTGAGGTAAAGCATATCTTTAACTTACGATCCATATTTCTTCAATTTCTCCATTATAGTTGTATGTACTCTCGGAGTCTTTTCCGCACTTGCTTTTACGGCTGATTTTCCGCCAGCCGCGCTCAAATTTTATCAACGTACGCACCGCGTACGCCTCAAAAATTTGAACGCATCTGACAAAAAATCTTCTCGTAAAATCAAGCACAAAAAGATTCCGAGAGCACATTTGTTTTCAGGTCGATCCCCCTGATTCTGCCGCCGCATTTTCTCCGCTCTTTTGCCTCAGTCTTCCCACTCCATCACCGCATTGCGGATCGTGCCGACGGAAATGTAACTGTTCAGCAGCGCGTCTACATCCGATCCTTCTCTTGCCTTTGTGATCGGTGTTCCATCCGGCGTCAGGTAAAAGCTTCCGTTCTCTCCCTCTGAGCGGATGTAGTGATCGTGATAATACTGTTCGTCCGCAGGCAGGCGGTCCCACAGGATACCCTTCAGCGCTGACAGAGGGCAGCCTGGGAAGTTGACATTCCAGATCCGATCATGCGCAATTGGCTTTACCAGCAGTTCCTTTGTCAACGGCAGCAGATACTCGTCCGCCGCTTCGTACACAGAATTGGAATCGTTGGAAAACGCGATTGCCAAAATTCCGCATACCCGCGCTTCCATCGCCGCGCCGACAGTTCCGGAATACAGGATATCCACACCGGCATTGTAGCCGTAATTGATTCCGGAAAAAACCACGTCCGGCTTTTCAGGCATCAAATGGCTGAGCGCAACTTTTACGCAGTCCGCCGGGGTGCCGTCCACGAAAAACGCGCGCACGCCCGGAACTGGAAAATCAGGTGCCGGGCTGACCTCCAGCCGGTCAAATACGGAAATCCGATGGGACATCGCACTGCACTGATTTTTTGGCGCAACAACCCACACTTCTCCAAGCTGTACCGCCATCGCCGCAAGTCTGCAAATTCCTTCCGCCCGGATTCCATCGTCATTTACTACTAATATTCTCATAGCATCCTCTCATTATTTATCTCTGTCCTCCTGAAATCATCTTACAACTTCTGGCACAACAAGATTTCAAAAGCACATTACCGCTTTACAAGCTTTCCATGTTCGAGCTGATAGCAATCGCCGTATTCCGGAAGAATACGGCAGCCTGCCTTTGCAGAATTCACCTGCTCCGGACGGAAGCTGTGGAGAGGAATCAGTGTCTTCGGCGCAATCGTATCGACCATCAGGCGCAGATACCACGGCTTTGCGTGGCCGCCGAGCCCGCGGAAATCGTACGGAATCTCCAGGAACGCAAGCAGATCCTGGAGCTTCTGATACGACGGATCGTAGCTTCCAAGCGGCGCTCCATCCATATGCACATAACGGGATACTGCAGGCTTCAGATCCAGCAGCTCAAAGTGATCGCTGTAGTCCAGCTGCAGAACATATTGTCCCGGAGCGGCAAGCAGCTCTTCTCTGCCTACAATGTGCCAGCTGTCCGGAATGGTATGCGTGCTGCTCTCTCCCTTGCGGGCAGTCGGCTCATACACGCAGATCTCATCTTCCGGATAAAACGCCGCAACATAATCCGCCTGGATCCCGTCCAGCACCAGCGTGCGTCCGTTCTTCTTCAGCGCATTCAGCAGATGATGAATCCGCTCTACGTTGCGGTTGTATGGATTGATAATTACCAAACCATCCTCCGCTTCTGCAATCCGATTCATCTCCTCCAGCAGACCTTCCTCGGTACGCTCCGGACCTTCCGGTTTCTCCAGAGACAGCATATCAATTGTTTCATTGCTGACCGTAACGCCCTCGGTAATCAGGACATCCGCACCTGCCGCCTTTTTCGCGAACGCCATCGTGCGGTCCGGATGATAGCCATGAAACCGGTAATCGCCGGTATACGCCACCGTTCCATCAGGGGTTGTAATCAGAAAGCCGCACGCGCCGATCACATCGTGATCCACCGGAACCTGCGTTACCGTAATATCGCCAATTGTCACACTGGCATTGTCCGCAATACCGATACAGTTCTTATGCTCTCTTACCTCAGCCTCTCCATTGACAGCCAGCCTCCGATAAAGCTTCAAAGACACTTCGCTCATGTAAACCGGGATATCCGGATGAAGCGTACCAAGTCCTCCCATATGATCAATGTGCATATGGGAAATCACAAGAAAGCACTCCTTTTGGGTCTCTCCATACGCGGCAAGACCAAGCTTCTCCGCTGTTTTCTTCTCATAAATACCATCCTCTGCGGCAAGAGAGCCAAGGCGCACATAATCTGCTGCGCACTCGCCCTTACGCAGATGAATGCGGGAATCCAGGCGGCCCGCAACCGCAAAGCCAAAGTCAAACATGCACTTTGCCTTTTCTGTTTCAACGGCTACAAATGTGCCGCCGATTTCCTTCAGTCCATTGTAAAAACTGATTGTCGTCATTTCTGCCAGTTCCTTTCCTGATAGAAAGAGGCTGCCATTTCTGACAGCCTCCCATATTGCTCTGCAGCTTTGCCGTTACTGCCCTGCATGAACAGTACTACGTTACCCGCGCGTACAGATTACTCTGCAGCTGTGGTATCTTCCTCAGTTGATTCCTCGATCTCGCTGCCGTCAACTCCCAGAGAATCGTTGATGCAGGTTACGAGCTCTTCCAGAGCGGTTTCCGGATCTGCCTCATCAAGAATCAGCTCTTCCATCTTCGCATTTACTGCGCTCATGATATCATAGCTTCCCTTGAAGACTGCCTGGCTGAAGAAATACTCTGCCTGAGAATAAGCAGCAGTTGCGGTTGCGTCCTCTGCCATGAAGTTCTGATACTCGTCACTGTCGTAAGCGGAAGTTCTTACCGGCAGATATCCAGTCTCCTCTGCCCACTTGGTGGTAGAATCTACAGAAGTCATAAACTTCATGTACTCCCACGCTGCCTTCTGATCATTCTCATCGGTTGCAAACATAACCAGATTGGTTCCAGCCTGGTTTGCAGCATGCTCCTTGTTGCCCGGAAGAGCAGCTACACCCAGTTCCCACTCGTCGTTGGTGTTGATGTAGGAAACGCCGGTGATCGAACCGATGTATCCACCAATCAGCTGATTGCTCATAACGTTAGAGAAATACTGATCCTCACCAACCAGACGCGCATAGCCGTTGTTGTACAGATCCATGATATAGGTAACAGTCTCAAGACCAGCCTCGTTGTTGAACAGAGCGCCTTTCTCAGATACATAATCGCAGTCGTTCTGACGCAGGCTTGCTTCCAGGAATCCGGACAGATCGTCAACGCCAAGAGCCTCGATATCCTTTTCTTCCTTCAGCTTCTCGCCAATGGTGGTGAAATCCTCCCAGGTTTCCGGAGCTCCCAGACCCAGCTCATCAAACATGGTCTTGTTGTAAAAGTATACGTAGGTGCTCTTATTGAACGGTACACCGCTGATAAAACCGAACTGGCTGCACTCATCACGATAGCTCTCAATGATATCGTCATAGTTGTCGAAATCATCTGCTACAAAATCATCCAGAGCAACAATCTTGTCGGTATAATCGGTCAGCCAGTTGTTGTATGCCTGAGCCAGAGCCGGCATCGTATCCGCTGCTGCGCTTGCGGTCAGCTTGGTGCTCAGGTCACTGTAATAACCCTGGTTTACCAACTTAACTTCGATTCCGTACTCATTTTCCTCATTGAACTGATCAGTCAGCGCTTTCAGCGTATCCTCCTGCTGTCCGTTCATTGCATGCCAGAACTCAATGGTGCATGGCTCAATATCCTTGCCGTCCTCTGCCATTGCCGGGACAACTGCCATTCCTGCTGTCATGCTCATTGCGAGCAGTGCTGCACTAAACTTTCTGAATTTCATGCGTTTTTCCTCCTCTAACCTGGCGGTGTTTTTTTCTGAAAGATCAGTCCGCCGACTGGATTTTTATATTTGACCGGCCGCTGGAACAACAGCACGTCCGCGCCCAGAGCCTTTTTAACACGCCCCAACACTTCCATGCCGCATTCCGGAACGGATCCGGTAATCCACAAATGGTTTCTGTAAAAGATTATCCCTTAATTCCGCTCTGCGTGACGCCTTCAATGATGTACTTGCGCAGCAGCAGATACACAATCACGATCGGCACAACCAGAATACAGGATGCCGCCATGATCAGCTGATAAGAAGATCCGGACTCAGTCTGGAAGCGCACCAGTCCATGGGACAGGACGCGCATCTCTTCCTTGTTGGTAACAAGCAGCGGCCACATAAACGCGTTCCAGCAGCTGATGACATTGAGGATCGCAATCGTTGTGATCGGGCTTTTATTAATCGGAACCATGATCTTTACCATGTACTTGAAGTCGCTGCACTTATCCACCTTTGCGGCAAGATACAGCGCGTCCGGCACCTGAGAAAAGAACTGGGTCAGCAGATAAATATAGAATACGCTGGCAAGATACGGCACAATCATCGCCTGATACGTGTCGATCCACTTCAGCTTGGTAATCGTGATATAGTTCGTGATGACCAGCATCTCGCCCGGAATCATCAGCGTTGCCAGAAGCAGGGAAAAGATCAGCTTCTTTCCTGGAAAATTCAGACGTGAAAACGCAAATGCCGCAAGAACAGTGGTCACAAGCACACCCGCTGTAGAAAATACCGTAACAATCAGGGTATTGATCAGATAACGACCGAACGGAGCCGCGTTCCACGCCTCAATGAAATTGGAAAACTGAGGATTCTGCGGGAACAGTGACGGCGGAATTTTGGTAATTTCCGCCGGTGTCTTCATTGCTGAAAAGATCATCCATGCAAACGGGAGCAGCGTAAAAATCGCTCCGCAGATCAGTACCGCATACTTCAGCACTGTCGCTATCGTATTTGTTACTTTCCTTCTGTTCATGCCCATCACCCCTTTTTCCTTCCTGTTACTGTTCTCTGAAGCATCGTCAGCGCAAGAATGATTACAAACAGAATGATTGCAGCCGCAGAAGCAACGCCATAATCGTGGCTGTTGTAGAACTTGTCATAAATATAGAATACAACGGTGATCGCGCTGTTCGCAGGACCTGCCTTGGACGCAAACAGGGAATATACTTCATTGTACACCTTAAAGGCATTGATCATACCCATAATCAGAGCATAAGTAATCATCGGCATGATTCCTGGAACCGTGATCTTGGTAAATACACGCCATCTCGGTGTGGAATCCACACGCGCCGCGTTGTAAAGATCCTGCGGGATTGTCTGCAGACCGGCCAGGAAAATTAGGATATCAAACGCCATGCTCTTCCAAATGCTGAAAATAATCAAAGCCGGAAGCGCATACTGCTTCTTATTCAGCCACGGAATTGCTTTGATACCGAACCAGCTCAGGATTTCGTTGAGCAGACCATAGTTCTCATTAAAGATCCAGCGCCATACAATACCGATTGCAATTACGCTCGTAACATACGGCAGGAAATAAATGGTCTGGAACAGACCGCGGCAGCGGATCTTGCTGTTTAACAGCACCGCAATCAACAGAGACAGAACAATGGAACACGGCACAACAAATACCACATAAATGCTTGTATTGGTCAATGCCTTGATAAATACCTTATCCTTGAAGATCGCCCGGTAATTGGCAAGGCCGACCGAATCCCACGTCGCATGAATCATATCGTAGTCTTCGAGGAAGCTCATAAAAAACGCGCGAATCAGCGGATAAATGGTAAATACCAGAATAATAATCAGAGCGGGCGCCAGATACAGATAGCCCTTCATGCTTTTCTTTTCCATATCGCTTCCCCCGTCTTAAAACTTTCCAATGGTCTTTCCGGCCTTGTCAAACAGGAGAATCTGCTTCTCTCTCACTGTCAGGAAGAACTTGGTGCCGACACGGATCTGCATATCGGAATGAACTAACAGGCGAAACTCCGCATTGCCGAGACCGAAACGAATCTGAAGCTCTCTTCCAGTCATGCGGACATGAGATGCCGTTGCCATAATGCCGTCTCCATCGAGGGAAACATTGAAGGACTCCGGACGGATACCAGCCTTGTAGCTGCCGTTCGGCAGATTACATCCGGTACGGAGAAGTACATCCTTGCAGTAAATCTTTCCGTCTACCACGGTAATGTCAAACATATTGATCTGAGGTGTTCCAAGGAACTGAGCGACAAACGCGTTGTCCGGATTCAGATACATCTTCTGCGGAACCTCATACTGCTGAAGCACACCCTTTTCCATAACCGCAATCTTATCGGAAATGCTCATCGCCTCTTCCTGGTCATGGGTAACGAAAATCGTCGTAATCCGAACCTCCTGCTGAATACGGCGGATCTCCTCACGGGTCTCCACACGCAGCTTTGCGTCCAGATTGGACAGCGGCTCGTCCAGAAGAAGTACCTCCGGGCGCTTTACCAGCGCACGGGCAATCGCAACGCGCTGCTGCTGACCGCCGGAAAGAGCCTTCGGCTTACGCTTCATCAGCTGATCGAGCTGCACCAGCTTCGCCATCTCATATGCGCGCTCTCTCGCCTCTGCCTTCGGAACCTTGCGGTTAATCAACGGAAACATAATGTTGTCCTCAACGGTCATGTGCGGATACAGGGCATAGTTCTGGAACACCAGTCCGATCTCACGATCCTCCGGAGCAATCTTGGTTACTTCCTTATCCCCAAACCAGATCTTTCCTGCCGTCGGCTCATTCAGTCCGGCCAGCATAAACAGTGTCGTTGACTTTCCGCATCCGGACGGACCAAGCAGGCCAACCAGATCTCCATCGGCGATACTCAGGTTCATATCGTCTACTGCTTTGAAATCTCCGTACGCTTTTGTCAGATGTTCAATTTTAATTTCCATGCGGCAATATCCCCTTGTCTGCTGCACGACTCCGGTTCCGACCCGATTCCCGTGCTTTTTCCTGTGCAAGCGTCTATGTCTACAGACCTTGACTAATTTTATTATACTTCATTCCCCTGCAAATATCAATATAACAAATTATAAAATAAAATATGGTGATTGTAAAATAATGTTAGAGTGCGTTTGAAAAAGGATTTCTATTTTTAAGAATTTTCCACCCATTTTCGGACATACTGTTCCTATCGGAAAATCAGCCGCAAAAGCAGGCGCATAAGAGATTCCGAGAGTACATTTTTATGTGCTCCTGGAATCTCGCTGTGTCTGAATTTGCGAGAGGATTTTTTGTCGAAGGTGTCTGAATTTTTGAAGCGTACGCGGCGCGTACGTTGATAAAATTCAGGCATCTCCGGCGGAAAATCAGCCGCAAAAGCAGGTACATAAGAGATTCCGAGAGTACATTTTATAAAGGAGAGTTTCTATAATGGCTGAACATGATACGATTTGTCTGTTAAAGGAATGTGATTCCGGAATCCAGATGGGGATTCAGAGTATTAATGAAACACTGCAGGATGTGCAGGACGCGAACGTTGTCCGGATTCTTCAGTCTGCCAGAGAGGAACATGAAGCGCTTCAGAAGGACTGTGTCCGTCTGCTGGCTGGCAGCCACGATACCGGAAAAAGTCCGTCAATTCTCGTTCAGGGGATGGGAAAGGTAAAAACAGCAATGAAAATGGCCGTCAGCAGCGATACATCACGCACAGCAGCCGGGCTGATTACCGACGGCTGCAACATGGGAATCAAGTCGCTGAATCGCTATCTGAACGAATATAAAAATGCCTCCGCGCAGGCACGAAGCCTGGCGCAGAGGCTGATTCGCTCCGAAGAGAAACTGCTTGATGATCTGAAAGGATATCTCTGATATCCCTGTCGGTCAGTGGCAGCCATTGCAATGGCCGCAGTCCCCGCCGCAGCTTGACTTTCCGCTCTTTTTATCGCGTACCATGCTGCGGACAATCAGTCCGACAATTACGAGCAGAACCGCTCCGGTAATGATTGTACCCATATATACCCGGCCTCCTTTTCTTTCTGACAACAGTGCCATGCTCTGTCACAAACCGTTTCATACGTATTGATGCACTGCTGCCAGCTCTGACGATCTCCTGATCTGTCAGGCTTTTCCGCCAGATGCCTTCCTGCAGCTTCAGTGTATCACACCGCCGCCGGCAAATCAAGTGAAAACAGCAGCTGCCGCATTCTGTCTGTACAGAAGCGGCAGCCATCTGCGCACCCGCCAGAATGGATCCCTGAATGACTCTCCTGCAGCGGCGCTTTTCTTTTTTACTTATGCTCTGGCAGACGCATCTACCTTCAGAGTTGTGCTTTCCTTGTACGGTCTGAACAGCAGGTACAGGAATCCAATGATAACAACGATTGCTACAACCGTTCCGATTCCGAAACCATTTCCTGCAAACAGTCCGCCGATCTGATTTACAACCAGAGATACCAGATAAGCAAAACCGCACTGGTAGCCAATTGCTACCCAGAACCACTTGGTATTGTTCATCTCTCTCTTAATTGCACCCATTGCGGCGAAGCACGGTGCGCACAGCAGGTTGAAAGCCAGGAATGCATATCCGCTTACGGTTGTGAAGGAAGCAGCCATGTTTGCGTAAACGCTCGCATCTCCGCCGCCGTACAGGATACCCATGGTACCAACAATGTTCTCCTTTGCAACCAGACCAGTGATGGACGCAACCGTTGCCTGCCAGTTGCCGAAGCCCTGCGGAATGAAGATCCAGCTGAGACCCTTACCAATAGTAGCAAGGATACTGGAGCCAATTTCATCCTCAGTCAGCATACGGAAGCTGCCGTCTACGAAACCGAAATATGTGGTGAACCAGATAACGATGGTAGAAAGAAGGATGATGGTTCCAGCCTTCTTAATGAAGGACCAGCCGCGCTCCCACATGCTTCTGAGTACGCTGCCAACAGTCGGAAGATGATATGCCGGAAGTTCCATAACGAACGGAGCCGGATCTCCTTCAAACAGCTTTGTTTTCTTCAGGATGATACCGGAGCAGATAATTGCTGCGATACCAAGGAAATATGCGGACGGAGCAACCCAGGAAGCGCCGCCGAAGATTGCGCCTGCAACCATTGCGATGAAAGGAAGCTTTGCACCGCACGGAATAAAGGTAGTGGTCATAATGGTCATCTTACGATCTCTGTCGTTCTCGATCGTTCTGGAAGCCATGATACCGGGAACACCACATCCGGAACCGATCAGCATCGGGATGAAGGCCTTACCGGACAGACCGAACTTTCTGAAAATACGGTCCAT
>CAJMMH010000066.1 GCA_905214365.1 uncultured bacterium | reverse complement strand
GGAGCGTGAGCTGAAGGGATATGCGTACGCAGCAACGCTTCAGCTTTCCAGTCAGGAGTTTCCGCAGTCATAATGCCGCTTCTTTGGTCATAAGATGCAGTAATTGGCGGACGGGGGCAATCGGGTGAGCCAGTGGAAAAAGAAACACGCAGAAAAACAACAGAGAAAGCTGCTAAGGCACAGCAGAACCGGAAGCGTTTCCGTTTTGCTGTGCCTGTTTTTACTCTGCGCCGCGGTTTGCCTGCAGGGTCTTCATGGAGCGGCGGGAGAAGAATCATACAACAGGACAGAGGCGCAGCGGAATGCGGCAGAGAAGCAGCAGACGGCAGCAGGCAAGCTGCAGGATGCGGGCCCCGGAGATCTGTATGCGCAGGAGGCTGTGCTTCTGGACGGAGACAGCGGGCGAGTGCTGTTCGGAAAAGAAGAAAGCCGAAGGGTGCCGATGGCGAGCACGACGAAAATTATGACGTGTATCATTGCGTTAGAACGCGGGAATCTGCAGCAGATTTGTACCTTTTCTGGTAAGGCGGCCTCAGCGCCGAAGGTGAAGCTCGGTGCGCCTGCGGGAAGAACTTTTTATCTGGAGGATCTGCTGTATTCGATGATGCTGGAGAGCCATAATGATTCTGCGGTTGCCGTTGCGGAAGCGATAGCCGGGAGCACCGATGGATTTGCGGCTCTGATGAACGAAAAAGCAAAGCGGCTTGGACTGACACAGACCTCGTTTGTGACGCCGAACGGGCTGGACGCGGACGGTCATGAGACAACCGCCTGGGAACTGGCACTAATAATGCGTTACTGCGCGTTTGAATCGCCGAAACGGGCGGAATTTCTCAGGATCTGCCAGAGGCAGAGCTATACCTTTGAAGATACGGAGCATCGGCAGACTTATACAGCAGTAAATCACAATGCGTTTCTGAACCGGATGGACGGCGTTCTCTGCGGAAAAACCGGCTTTACCGGAAAAGCCGGATATTGCTATGTCTGCGCGCTGGAGCGGGATGGGAAAAAACTGGTTGTGGCCCTGCTTGCCTGCGGATGGCCGGGAAACCGGAGTTATAAATGGGCGGATACCGAAAAGCTGCTGCGGTACGGGCTGGGGCAATATGAGATCCGACTCTGCAGCGCGGATTGGAAGCTTCCGCAGACATTGCCGGTTGCAAACGGGCAGTATGCCTGGAGAAAGGATGAGACGGGGGCAAGCGTCGTTCTTCAGACCGATGCGCCGGAACAGGTGCGGTATCTGATGCGAAGCGATGAAGCGCTGGAGTGCCGGCTGATTATTCCAAAATCCATCGATGCGCCAGTAAAAACGGCGCAGCAGCTTGGCAGCATCGAGTATCGGATTGGTCAGGAGCGGATGGAGATCTGGCCGGTAACCGCGGCAACCGCAGTACAGGCAATTACGCCGGGCTGGTATCTGAGCGAAGCCGGAGGACTGTTCCTTCTTCCTTAGGTAAATCAGAATCCTGCTGAGTTTGTTGCTAACGGACGGCTGCAGGCAATGAAATCGCACTCAGGCCGCAGCATGTTTTTGCCGGAAAGGTAAAAAAATCCTGACAGGAAACATGAATGACCTGTCAGGATTTTTAGCCTTTTCAATACACTCTGGTCAGGAACGTTTTATCAGTTCTCAGCCGGAGACTCTTTTGCTTCAATTAGGGAGAATGCGATGTTAGTCGCGTGATCGGAGACACGTTCCAGACCGGAAATGATATCGGAGAAGTAGATACCGGCCTGCGCGCTGCACTTGCCGTCGCTCAGACGCTTGATATGGGCCTTCTGCAGGTCACGCTCCATCTGGTCAACCTGATTCTCAATATCAGTAACCTCCTGAATGTGAGAAGTGTTTCCGGTTACAAAAATCTCAATGGCATCATTCAGGACCTTATTGACAAGCTCCATCATATTCTGCAGCTCCTTCAGACTCTTCTTGGAGAACTTCAGCCCGTTTTCATTGAACTGCGGGATAACCTCTGCAATATTTTCCGCATGGTCGCCGATCCGCTCAATATCGTTGACAACATGGAAATAAGCAGAAATCAGGTTTGCATCAGCAAGAGGGAGTGTGTTCTGGTTGATATTAACCAGATAATTGCTGATCCGTTCATTCAGGAAGTCAATGTACTTTTCAGTTTCGTAAACCTGCTGGCTTGCCGCCTCATCATTCCGGATCAGGCAGTCAACCGCAAGGTTCAGGTTGTTGATTGCCATATGGGCCATACGCTCCATTTCCTGGACAGCAATTAGGATAGCGACTGCCGGGTTCGGGAGTTCTTTTCCCTTGATATACTGCAGGTGGAACTCGTTTTCGGATTCCACCTTGTCTTCGCCGGGAACCAGGATATACGTACATTTGATGATCAGATCCATAAACGGATAGAAAACCGCAACCTGGAATACCTTGAACAGGAAATGCGCCCACGCGATGTTCCGACCGAGATTACCGGAGTCACCGCTGTGTCCGCTGAAGAAGTGGATGACAGCCTCAATTGCCTGTTCGGTAACCGGGATCGAAAGCAGGATAAACATCAGGATGGTTCCGAAAATGTTAAAGAGAAGATGGATGAGCGCGGAGCGCTTCGCGTTTTTGGTTCCGCCGAAGCTGGCAAGAACCGCAGAAGTACATGCGCCGATATTACATCCGAGGATGACAAACATACAGATATGAAGGTCAACCAGGTTCTGGGATGCCATGACAACCAGAATACTGACGGTAACGGAAGAACTCTGGACGATTGAGGTGATGACCAGACCGAGAAGAACACCGAGAAACGGGTTGGTGAAGCCGGACAAAAACCCAATGACTGCCGGAATGTCACGCAGCTGCGCCATGGATTCGGACATGATACTGATGCCGAAGAACAGGACGCCGAAGCCAAGAACAATGTCGCCGGATTTGCGTACAACCGGCTTTTTGACAAAGCTGATAATAACAGCTCCGGTAAAAATGAAAATAGGGGCAACCGCGCTGAGCTTGAACGCAACTAACATCGCGGTAACGGTTGTACCGATATTGGCTCCGAGGATAATGCCGGAGGCTTCTGCCAGATTCATCAGTCCGGAATTAACAAAGCTGACAACCATAACGGTCGCTGCGCTCGAGGACTGAATTACCGCGGTGAAAAACAGACCGACGGCAAGACCGAGAAACTTGTTTTTGGTAAACGCTTCCAGAATGGAACGAAGCTTGTTTCCGGCAACTTTTTCAATACCGTGGCTCATCAGATTCATGCCGTACAGGAACAGGCCGAGCCCTCCCAATAACTGAATCACTATAGTTCCCATGATTAAACTCCTTTTCTTCCCGAGTATGGTTCGGCGGATGTTCCGCCGGGCAGTCCGCTAGTGCGGACAGCTCCAGAGCTTTCCCGATTTACTCCAAATATCATGGTATCAATAAATGAGAAAAAAGTCCAGACTAATTTAAAAGAAAAGCAAAAACAAAGTAAAAATCATGTAAAAAAATTATCTTAAGAAAATCTAAAGGAACAGCGGATTGCGGAAATTCGGCAAAAAAGGTATACTGATAACAGTGGGAAATGATGCGGCTTTCCCGATTGATTCTGATGTGTCCGAGGGAGATAAACTTTATGAAGAAACAATTGCTGATCTGGTTTGTTCTGGCGCTTATTCTGGAACTGACCGTGTTCAATTACAGAACCTGGATGACGATGGGAAGCACGCCGGTTTCGGCAGAGCTGACAGAGACAAAGGGATTTGAAGACGAGGGGGATGGCTGGTACCGGTGCACATCCAAAAAGTCGCATCTGCTGACCTTTACGTTTCCAAAGACAAAGGTACGTTCCTTAGAGCTGCGGTTTCAGAGCGGGGACGATGATATACTGACTGTAGAGCTGCTTGCGCAGGACGAGGCAAATTCGATTCCATTTTCCCTTGGATCGAGGGCGCTTACCGATACGGAGCGAAGCCATTATCTGACACCGCATTTGTCAGGGACAAGCGGAGAGATTCAGATTAATCCGGATCTTGCGGTCGATGACCGCATTTTTGTAGGCACGCTGACCGTGAACGCGCGGATTCCATTTTCCTTCCAGCCGCTTCGCGTGCTTCTGATCGGCGGCGTACTGTTTTTCCTGTCGCAGCTGTTCCGCAGGGACACGGTCGGCGGTCTGTATGTGGAGATGCGGCCAAAGGCAGTGGTGGCGACTGCTTCGATGGTTACCTTTTTTGCTGTATTTGCATTCCTGCTGAGCGCGTCTCAGCCGAACCGCTACAGCAATCAGTCGCATCATCACCAGTATCAGCTGCTTGCGAGAGCCTTTACGGAAGGAAAGCTGTACATTGATGATACGCCAAATGAAGTTCTGGAGTCCATGGACAATCCCTATGACACAGCGCTGCGCAAGCAGGTGCTCAAGGAGGCCGGAAGCTCCTGCCGGTGGGATACGGCATACTATAATGGAACCTATTATGTGTATTTTGGAGTAATTCCGGTTCTGATATTTTATCTTCCATGGTATCTTCTGACCGGGACCGATTTGCTCAATCCGTATGCGATTGCGGTGACGGCGCTTTTATGGGCAGTCGGCAGCTTCCTGCTGTGGGATGAAATCGTGAAGAAGTGGTTTCGGAAGCTGTCGTGGCTTGCGGCAATGACGCTTCTTATTTTCTTTTTGGTAGGCAGTTTCGGCCTGATTCTTTCTGATTGTGCAACATTTTATGTGCTTCCTGCGCTGCTTGGTATAGCGTTTGGTGTATTTGGTTTATACTTCTGGTTATCATCAATTGATGAGACAAACGGAACACGGCGCATCCAAAGCGGCAGGCTTGCGGCAGGCTCGTTCTGTATGGCATGTATTGCTGGATGCCGTCCGCAGCTGATCGTGATTGCTTTTTCAGGACTGGTTTTGTTCTGGCCGGAGCTGCAGTTTTGGAAAAAACAGACGAAATTTCGTGTTTACGCGGCGGCATTTCTGCCGATTGCGGCGGTTGCGGCAGGTCTGATGTGGTATAATGCGGCCCGGTTCGGCAGTCCGTTTGATTTCGGCGCCAACTACAATCTGACAACCAACGATATGACAAAGCGTGGAATCGTACCGGCGCGGACAGCGCTCGGTCTGTACGCGTATCTGTTCCAGCCGGTACGCTTATCAGCAAGATTTCCTTTCCTGCAGGCAGTTACGCTCAACGACAATACGTATTATGGATGTACGATCCGGGAAACCATGTATGGGGGAGCACTGATGCTTAATCCGTTTCTTTGGCTGTCCGTGCTGTCGCTTCGCATGAAGAAGTGGTTTGAAAAGAAAGCAATCTGGCAGATTTGTGTGATTTTGTGCGTTGGTTCCGCAGCAATTGCGGTGTTAGACGCGCAGGCTGCCGGAATTTTGTACCGGTATATCGGCGATTTTGCGTGGCTGCTGGCGCTTGCGTCCTGCCTGACGGCAGCTTCTGTATGGCAGCGCCTGACGGATTCAAACGGCTGCGCGTACCGGCTGGCAGAATCGGCTGCGGGTCCGGAAGGCGAAAGCAAAACGCCGGCAGTCCATCCGGATCTTTACGGCGCGTTTTTGCATGTACTTGGATTTCTGTTTGTATTTCAGCTGGTATTTCTGCTGCTGCAGCTGTTCCGCGGAGACAGCGGAAGTGAGATAATGTACGTATTTGCGTTCTGGATGTAAATGAGCGAAAGTAGAAAGAAACGGCTTTTCGCGGGGAGAGGAGAGCGGATGAAGAAGATAACGGCGATTCTGGTGATGGCATTTCTGCTGATTGCAGTGGGAGGAAGGCAGGACGCGTTTGCCAATTCCTCTTCCGGCAGGAAGGTAGTAACAATTGTGTACGACGATTCGGGCAGCATGAGCTCAGAAAATCGGTATTCCTATGCCAATTACGCGATTCAGGCGTTCATTTCCCTGCTGAACGAAGATGACGAGCTGTATCTGGTTTACATGAGCGATGTCCAGCGGGCGGTTCAGGCAGATCCGTCCAATCCATATCCGGCGGGACTTGCGATGGCGGTCAATCTGTCTGATCCGCAGGCGGCGGCCGATCAGGTGCGCGCAAAGCAGTGGTCCATGGAAGGAACGCCGTACGGATCAATTCAGACGGCGTACAATGAGCTGATCTCCCATCCGGATTCTGATCCGACAACCTCCTATTATCTGGTCGTTATGACGGATGGCGGCTTCATGGATGATGTGACCAATACGATTACCATTGATACGGCGCAGGTACAGGCGTTGTTTGAATCTTTTTACCAGACGCCGATGCCGAATCAGACCAGGCTGAATACCTATTATCTTGCAATCGGCAATGAGGCAGTTCATCTGACGGACCGCCCGGATCTGAATTTTCATGCGCTGGCGACAAGTGACGGGCAGAGCATGATACATACCATTGGCAGCATGGCGGATATGATTTCCGGTCGTTATCGTCTGAGCGCAGATGAGGTTGCCATGCTTGACGGGCATACGGCGTCAGTTACATCGCCGCTTCCGCTCCGGAATATCGCGTTTTTGTCACAGGGAACGGGAGCATCCGTCGCGTCAGTAACCGGAGCGGACGGAACCGTATATCCGATTACCAGGACGGTATCGCTTTCGCCGGACCAGTACAATGTGGATCCTGCGCTGTTCGGAACGGCTGTGCTTGCAGACAACGGAGGGGAAAATCTTCCGGCCGGGACATATACGGTGCAATTTACGGCGGATATCGATCCGGCAAGTCTGACTGTGATGTTTGAACCGGCGTTGGAGTACCGGCTTTCCTTCTCCTGCGGAGGAACGGAAATTCCGGCCGAGGCGCTTCCGGGACTGATGGAAGGGCAGGAAGTGACCGTGACCGGATATGCAGCGGAAGCGGGGACCGATACAGCGATTGATCCGGCGCTGGTAGCGGCGGATACGTCATATGCGATGAGCTATGAAGCGGGGGGAACGGTCGTGTCGGAATCCGCTTCGCAGGAGATGACAATCACGCTGATGGGAGGAGAAAACCGGATTGTCGGCAGTATGACCGTTCCGGGTTTTCTTCCGTACACGGCGGATATCCGTTTTGACATGGATTCGGTTCTTTATGGTGTGAAGGCGGATACGGATCGGGTATCGGCGCGGCAGAATGAGCTTGATACCTGCAGCCCGATTCGTTTTTCCATCACTGGAAACGGGAAACCGCTTGCTAAAGAGGATGCGATGCGTTATGAGCTGACAGAGCCTGTCGTTGAGGGAGGGACGCTCGCGTACGACTGGACGAGAGAAGAGGATGGAAGCTATCTGTTTCAGCCTAAGGGGACAACAGACAGTGTCGGTGAACTGAAGGTTACGACCTCTGTTGCCGGTCTGCCGGACGTGCTTCTGCAGATGCAGCCGATGACACTGACCGCATCAGTTTCTGTGGAGGTATTCCCGAAAATTGAGTATGCGCTGGAGGCAGAAACGGATCAGGATATGGTACGTCAGAATCAGCTGGATGACTGCAGCCCGATCCGTTTTTATCTGACGGCGGACGGCAGCAGACTGAGTGCGGAGCAGGCAGCGGCATATGAACTGGATGAGCCGCGCTTAGAGGGAATCCCGATTGAGTACAGCTGGCAGTTTGACGCACAGGAAGGCTGCTGGATCTTCCAACCGCGTGGGATAACTGCGGATACTGGTATGGTGCGGGTGCATGTATCGTGTCCGGAACTGGAGGCATCCGGAAGCGCAGAGCTTCAGGTAATTCCGAAAATTCATTATAAACTGTCTGCCGATCCGGGAAGTATTGAAGCGTCCCAGACCTCACTTTCCGAAGCGCAGCCGGTGCGGGTTGTGCTGACGGCGGATGGAAAGCCGGTAACGGCAGAAGAGATTTCAAAACTTGGGATCATATGGGATATCCGGTTTGAGTCTCCGTACTTTTTTCGCTGGAAAACCGGAGCACGGAAGGCCGGATTTTCAGAACAGGTCCGTCTGCAGGAGGACGGGAGTTTTCTTCTGACCCTGAGCGGCCACAGCTGGTTTTACGGGGACGCGGTAATCCGGGTGGAGCTTCCGGAGGAAGCGTCCTGTGAGATTGGCCTTACGGTAGAAAAAAATCTCTGGATGTACTGGATTCCTCTGATTGCGGCGTGTGTACTGCTGTTTGCGGTCTGGTGTGTGATCGGATGGATCCGTCAGCCGAAGTTCCACAATCAGATTATGGAGATCGTTGTTTATACAAAGTTCGGAACCGCAATTCAGGAGTCTCCGCGCATCCGTGTGATGAAGCACAGGATCGGGCTGATTCCATGGAAGGCGTGCCGGATGCGGGTCGGGGATCTGTTTTTTGTCGCAGGGCCGAACCGGCGGATTCTGCTTGATAAGGATTGTGTGAAAAATCGCCTGGTTTACGCAGGTAAGGTTCGTTTTATGGGAAAGAGCGCCGGCAATATGAACCGGCTCCTGCGGCTGATGCAGCCGACCAGGCGGGATATCCGTATGATCCGCGGGATGGAAGTGTATGTGGCAGCAGATAAAAATGCCGAGGTCGTTACCGGCTACCGGCTGACCAGCAATTAAGGAGGTTTGGGATGGAACGTGAATTTGTATACGAGGAAGCCGGAAAAAAGATTCTTCAGGACGCGCAGGGGGCTCCGATTCTGCTGATCGGCGTCGGCGGTGTCGGCGGCCGCATTGCGGCGGCTGTGAACCGTATGTTAGATCCGTCGTCTTCAAGGCGCGCGAAAGTGGCGATTCTGGCAATTGATACCAACGTGAAGGATCTGCGCAAACTCAGAGAGCAGGGAATTGAGACAATTCAGATCAGTGACGAGCGGTTAGTGCGGCAGTACCTGAAGGATCATCCGCAGTATATGAGCTGGTTTCCGAGCAACATTTTTCTGAATAACCGCGGTATGCTTGAGGGGGCGGGACAGATCCGCGCAATCTCCAGACTGGCCGCGCTTGCCGCGGAAGAAGAGGGCAAGTTTCAGCCGATTGAAAACGCGGTCCGCCGGATTGCGGCGATCACCGGAAGCGGTCTGAAGGAAAATGTCCTGACTATGGTTGTCGGATCAATCTGCGGAGGAACCGGAGCAGGGATGTTTATTCAGATTCCGTTTTATGTCAAGCGAGTGATCCAGCGGATTCTCGCAATTCCGAATGTCATGGTCCGCGGTATGTTCTTAGGACCGGATATTATGGCGCCGATTCAGCCGGGCGAGCTGAACCGGCAGGCAGTTTATGTCAATGCCTACGCGTGCCTGAAGGAGCTGAACGCATTTTACCTGCTTCAGCGCCGGGACGCCGCGGATTCACTGCTGCGGATGGAATATTATGATTACGGCGAAAACGAAGACCTTGAAGCGGAGGTGATGGAGTCACGTTCGATGTACCGCAGCTTTGCCAGAGAAATGGCGGATATGCAGGGCGCGGAAGATGGAGATGTGCCGGATGAGGTGCAGGAGGAGTATCTGAAACGGAACGGAACGATTCCGTATGATCATCTCTTCCTGTTTGACAGCAGCTTCAATGGAGGAACCATCGGACAGAAGCAGTTAGCCGAAGTAGAGCGGATGATTGCAGGAATGGCGTATGTACACTTGCTTACAGATGTCGGAGCAAACGCGCTGTCCGTGGAGGATAACTTTATCCTGTCCACGATCGGCAGCAACGGTATGTCCCGCTATGGCAGTGCCGGGTTGTGCAAGCTGATTTATCCGGGCGGCCAGGTCATGCAGTACTGTTCCATGCGCTGGCTGACCGAGGTAGTAGACCGTTACTGGCTGCGGATTGACCGGCGGTTTGACGAGGAGCTGGCGTTGGCGCGGGAAGAGCAGAATATGAATCCGCGTGTTCAGCTGCCGAGCCTGTATGAACGCTATCAGGAACTGTTTCTGGAAGAAACAAGAGGAGAGCATGCCGGTCTGTCATCGCTGTATTCCCAGGTATTTATGGAGACAGAAGAAGGAACACGGATTTCGCTTGCCGATCAGTTTCTGGAAACGATGGAGCAGACTATAGAAGAAGCAGTGAGCGGGGAAAATCTGCAGAAGTTAGCGGAATCATGCCTGGATATTTCAATTGAGCAGTGGGCGCAGTCTCCGGACGCGGCAAGGCAGGGTGTTGCGACGAATCGGCAGTCGATCCGCAATTACCGGGCTGCGGTAATGAAACTTGTCGAGGACAATAAATATTCATTGCCCAATCAGTTCGTACCGGCAACGCTGTCGGCAATGGTCAATATCAGTGACCGGGAGACTTGTATTTCCTCAATTTTGGGACGCGTACATCCGATTGCGGCAAGGTATCTTTTGTATGTAATTCTGCAGTATATCCGTTCCCGCAAAAAAGAGGCGGAGGAAGACTGCTACGGTCTGGAACTTGACCTGGTTAGCACAGCCGATTACGATCTGTCCGGGGACAATCCAAATGCGCCAATTGAGGCAGTTCTTGGAAAGCGGATGCGGAAACGGGAATTAAGGCAGATATTGGAAATTTACGAGGATGCGGCCGGCCGGACGGTCTCCAATTTGACTGCTTATGCGTCCGGCGGACTGCGCGCCAGAGTCTATGCGGTGCTGGAAAAACGGTTGGAAAAGCTGTGTGATTTGTATCAGCGGTTTTTCCGTGTACTTGAGGGTGCGACCGAAGATATCCGCCGTCAGGTAAAGGAACTTAGGCATATGGCAGATCAGTCATCAGTCGGCGAGCAGTATATCTGCTGCAGCGAAGATTGTCTGGACGTGCTGTATGACCGGTTTTCCATCCAGTGCCAGAGCGCGCAGGCAGAGCTTCCGGTTGAGTCATCCCGCGCAATTCTGCGGAGTATTTACAGTGAGATGGAGCAGGAACTGAAAAAGACAGGCATGGAACAGCGGACAAGAGAGGATTATGCGTATCAGAACCGCATGGTGATGATTTTCCGCCAGGCAGTGGTTGCCGTGATGCAGCAGAAGGCAAAGGAAGAGGCACAGTCCCTGATTTCGCTGACTGTTTATGAGGCGCTTGCGCTGGAGATGGAGACTGCGCTTGTCATCAGCCGGGAGACAGAGCGGGAAGAGTACGATTATCAGCTGGATGCCTGGATTAAGGGAAAGGTTGCCCGTGCGATGACGATGGC